>NZ_JFJV02000061.1:0-11803 GCF_000611145.1 Cupriavidus sp. SK-3
GGCAGATCTGCAGGCGATTTGGATGGCAGCCCACCAGGGCCGATGCCTATGCCGCCTTCGATCGCTTTGTAACGATCTACGGCGCCAAGTATCCCAAGGCCACCGGCGTGCTCACCAAAGATCGAGACAGCCTGCTGACGTTCTACGACTTCCCGGCCTAGCACTGGCAGCACATCCGCACGACGAACGCGATTGAGTCGACCTTCGCGACCGTGCGTCACCGCACGACGCGCACGCGCAATTGTGTGTCACGAGCGACCTTCCTTGGCCTGGCCTTAACTCGCCGCCTGACAACCGGCCACGATCAGCCCTCGTACACCAGATTTGACAATACCTCATGAATCAGCGCTATCGCGACCTCTTGTCCAATGACCTCGGCGCGGTGGCTGGATTACTGTTTGATGTCGGTATGGGACGCTACCCGACACCGCCTCGGGAGGGAGACCCTGCCGATGTCGCAGCCTGGGAACAGGATTTGGCAAAGGTTCGTGAAGAGGCGTCGGCGCTTGCCAAACAACTGCAAGTCGGTCGCTCCGAGGACGCGACACATACTGAGGTGCAGGGCTGGTTGCGCGACCTGGGTAAGGCGCTGGGCTTCGCCGTTTGGATTGCCACCAACGACAAGAGCCGCGCGTACAACGGGGGAACCTTAGGCGAGGGATGCCTCACCTCGCTGCCGACTTCGCTGCTCGTCGCAGGCGGTGACACTGTGCCGCTTATCGATGTTGTCTGGCTGAATGCTGGCACGCTCGAGGTCGAGGCGGCTTTCGAGGTCGAGCACACGACCTCCATATACTCGGGTATCGTCCGCCTCCTGGACTTGGCATTGGGTTCCGACCAATCCGCCAGGAAGCATCTCTTCCTGGTCGCACCCGACAACCGCGAAGCGGACGTCCGTGCCCAGCTAACGCGGCCAGCATTCAGCCGGGTTTCCGAACTAGGTATCCGCTACGTGCCCTACACCAGCCTCCAGGAGCATCGGGAGAGCATTGCTCGCTTTGGTGTTGGTATCAAACCAATGGAAGCGATAGCGAAGCTGCTTTGATAAGACTCAAGCTTGCTTGGCTACGTCGGTCTGGTGCTGACCGCCGCAGTAGGGTTCGCAGTCCCGCGGTCTAGTGGGTGCCGCAAACGACTGCAATGTGACCAGAGCCAACAAAACGGCAGCCAAGAATTGAATTCTGCTCATAGCAATCCCCCTCAACAAGACGGCGGGCCTTCAAGCCCATTGAAGGTCCGCCGCGTCGCAAGTTCCCAGACGCGCCGCTCACGTGGCGGCTGCGTCATCAATTACGGGCTTAGTTTCCGCCATCCGTGAACGGGTCGCGGGTCCCCATTGCATGACCACCGTCGGTGAACGGGTCACGCGTCCCCATCGCATGACCACCGTCGGTGAACGGGTCACGCGTCCCCATCGCATGACCACCGTCGGTGAACGGGTCACGCGTCCCCATCGCATGACCACCGTCGGTGAACGGGTCACGCGGCGATGTAATGCCTGCGCTTGCCATTCCAGCAAAGGCACCAAGTGCAGCGAACGTGGCGACCGAGAGCACTACCTTCTTCAACGTCTTCATTTTGGTTCTCCTGTTTAATGAGCGACTTCTTAAGCCTTTGAAGGTAGTGTAGAGAGAGGACGCCCGCATAAGCGTGACGCCAACATTACGATGCCGTCATAAAGCGCGCCAGCAGAACTCCGACTCTTAAGGCGCCTATCAACAAAGTGTGCGTGAGCACGAGATTTGATGGATGCGCAAGCGCGGTAAATGATGGTCTGCTGCGGTACCGTCCATCGCCAATGTTGCCGGTCGTCTGGCGATGCTGATGGACGTGGCGATCAAGTGTGGCTCCAGATGTGGAGCCGCAGTGCTGATGGAACAAGGGGCCCGGCGGGCCCCTTGTGGTCGGATCAGAAGTCGTTGCCGGCGAGATCGTCGTCAGGTCCATCCGGATGCTCCTGTCGATCTTCGGCCAGCCACTCGGCTAAAGCCAATTGATAGTGAGCAAGTAGACGGTCGCGCAGATCGTCGAGTAGTTCGATCACGGCCCAGGCCTGTGCGGGCGTCCAGTTGGCATCGATGAGCAGGGGCAGTCCCTGGGTGATGCCGGATGGCTGGTGGAAGGTCATGGTGGTGTCGTAGTTGTGCAGATGGACGTGGCGGCGATGGCGGACGGCGCCACTCATCGCTTGGCGCGCCGGCTTTGGGAGGCGGTGTAAATTTCCAGGTAGAGCTTCTCATCGATCTGTGGCAGCTCCCGCTGCGCGGCCTGGGCCAGGAGCTCACCCGCCAGGTTCATCAGGATGCGGTAATTGCCAGCGGCGTGTTCACACAAGGTCTGGCGCAATGGCACGGTCATCAGGCTGGCATTGCCTGCGGCGGCCAGTAGGTGGTCCAGGCAGGCTTGCAGCTCTTCGATGCTTGCGCTCTCCAGCGTCAGGCGGCAGCGGATGCGGCTGCCCAGCGGGATCAGGTCCTCTCGGCTGAACTTCTCCGGCAGGCGGGCGTCGCCGGCTAGCACCACGCACAGCAGTAGTTGCGAGTCGAAGCGTGCCTGCGCGAGCAGGCGCAGCTCCGAGAGGGCCGGTACAGCCATCTCCTGGGCTTCGTCGATGAGAAGCACGCAGCGGCGGCGGCTGGTCTCCATGTGGGCGAGCCAGCGCTCGCGCAGCGCCTTGAAGCCGCCCCAGCGGTTGTGGGGCTTGAGCGGTACGGTAAAGATGTCGCTGAGTTCGCGGTAGAAGTCCGCAAGATTGCTCTGCGGGTGAGCGATCGAGCCGACCATCAGCTCAGGAACACGCATCAGGCGCTGATGGAGCAGGCGCAGCGTGACGCTCTTGCCGCAGCCGGGGTCGCCATGCACCATGGCGAAGCCGCCTTCGCGGGCCAGACCGTTCTCGACGCGCCAACAGAAGTGATCGAGCTTGGGCGGCACGAACACGGCCTCGACAGGAATGTCCTGGGCGAAGGGGTTGAACTTCAGGCCGTACAAGGCCAGCAGGTTGGGCTGATTCATAGCTTGGTGGGTGCGGCGGGTGGGAGATAGGCCGGCGGCAGGCCGGTGGCGGCGTGCTCGGCGAGCAACTGGCGCAACAGCGGCGCGGTGCCGGTCGTAGCGGGTTCGTTGCTGGCGGTCGCGGCCTGAAGCTGCGCACGCCGGCCATCCGCTCGGGCGGACTTGTCCAGCGGGAACACGGCGGCCAGGACCGCCCCGGTGCGCCCATCGACCAAGTCGACCTGGGAGAGGTCCCAGCGCGCGTAGCTCAGGCAAACTTGCTCGAGATGACGGTAAGCGCCGGGGACCTCGAAGCGCACGCCGTCCAGCGTGAAGGTGCCGTCGGTTCTGCGCTGGCGGCGATGCTGACGGATCCGGAAGGCCCGGCGCAAGGCCAGCGCCTGGGGACTGGGGCGCGAGACGTCGGCGCAGGACAGGTAGCGCTGCAGGGGCGTCGCCTCGAGTTCGGCGTGTTCCTTGTGGTGGTATTCCTGCTCGACCCAGGCCTGCGTGGCGAGATTCAACTGCTCCAGCGTCAGGTTGGGCTCGCCCTCAAGCATGGCCATCAGCCGGGATTCGAGCTGCCCCCAGAAGCGCTCCTGCTTGGCATTTTGATATGGGCTGTACGGCAAGGTAGTCTGGTGCAGAATGCCCAGGCTCGCCAGGCCATCGACGAACTCGTCAGCGATCATGGCCGCGCCGTTGTCGGTCATGATCGCTCGCGGCAGGCCCCGCTTCATGATGGCCTGCGAGACGCCATGTACCAGCGAGGCAGTGGTCTCGTCGAGGAACCATTGCAGGTGGCAGACCAGCCGCGAATGGTCATCCATGATGCAAAGCAACAGCGGCTTGTGCCACTGCCCGTCGGGGGTGAGCACCTTGCGTGAGCCATGGTGGAAGTCCAGGTGCCAGAGCGCGGCCACGTGGTCGACCTCGTAGCTGCGCACCTCGCGTGCCTCGCGCCGAACCGCAGCGGCAATGGCACCATCGGTGCTCGAACGCGGGGTCGGTTTGCGCACCAGACCCTGGGCCTTCAGGTACCGGCACACCGTAGTGTAGGACGGCAATGTGTCCGGGCCGCCCTTGGTCGCGACGCGCAGGTTGTCGTAGTGCAACTGCATGGTCCAGCCGGGATGCTGCCGGTACTGCTCCACCAGTGCCTCGATGATGGTCGGGCTCAGGCTGACGAAGTGGCCGCAATCGTCGCGCAGGCGGTTCTTGAGCTGATCGACCGGGTCCTGAACATGACGGGCTCGGTAGTACCAGCGTTCGATGGTGGACGCACCGAACTGAACGTCAGCGCCAGTGATCGGATGGCGCCAGACCTTGGCGGCCAGGGTCTGGAACGCCCGCTGCAATTCCCCTTTGGCAGGCGGCGAAGCCAACAAAGGGCCGATGACCGAGAAGCGCAGGCGCGCCCATCGGTTGCGATGATCGATCGATAGTGACATGACTCTCCCGTTGGGGGTGGATAACGGGAGCAGGCTACGGGCAGGTCGAGTGACTCGCCATCGACAAGTTCTGCGGGAGATTCTCCTATCTGGCGCATCCCTCAGCCAGCGTGGTCAGGCCCGGGCCCAGCAGCAGGCGCAATACCGCGGCCAGGCGCTTCTCCTCGCTGTCGCGCTGGACCGACTGCAGCAGGCAGTCGGGATAGATGAGCGGCTCGGGCGTTGGCGGTATGAGACCACGCAGCCACCGGCCGGTGGGGGTGTTGGGGAAGGTCTCGGTCCACCACTGACGCCAACGCTTGAGCGTGGCCCAGCCAATCGCCGGCAGGCCGTCCAGGCAGGCGCCATGGGTACCGCTCGATCGCAGCACCAAGGTAATGGCCAGCCAGACGCGCCGGCCGAGGAAGCGCACCGAACTGGGCGCGGTGCGCCTGCGGCATTCGGCACAGCACAAGCTCAGGCGCGTCTCGCAGTCCGGCCGTGCCGCCGGCGGACATCCGCGCGGCTTGCGCGGATAGTTGGCGCTGTGCAGTGCAGAGCCGCAATGGCAGCAGCCCCTGTCCCGTGCCACCTTCATCAAGTCTTCGTCGATCCGGCGCAACAGGGCAAAGAACGCTGGCGTTTGTAGCAAGGCATGGCACACTGCTGAGGTCTCCTTCATTGCTCGACACAATAAAGGCGACATCTTCCCTCAGGCGCGTGCGTGCACGCTCCCTGAGGGAACCTCTCCCGCATCCATCACCGTTCTTGCTCAAATCCCCGCGTTTTCGGCATCACGAAAGCTGCTTATGCACACAAAGTAGGCGGTAGCGCGTCGCTTATAGGCATCGGCGAAGATGGCAAGGGCCAGCGTACTAGCCAATCGGCCGTCGCTGCCGCTGCCGCTGCGTCCAGGTCAACGAACAAGGCCCCGCCGTTGATTATAAAAACGTAATGATTGCGCAATCGATTTGTAATATTGGGAGCCTTCCGTTCACTATTTTCCGATGACGCCGCAACGTGCTCTAAACAAATATCGGAATCTCGCCGGTAGGTGTACCGATAGGGGGCATTTGGCCTCTTAAGCTCGGGCTGTGTCCGGGGGCGGGCAAAGAAAGAGCGCCCCCGCAGCCTAGGAGCCTTGCGGGGGCGGGGAAGGGCTGGTCCCAGGGAGGTTGGTACCAGCTATCGCATGCTCAACTGATTGCTTGCTTAACTGCCAGTAAGGAACGAACTCCGTCCAATATACACCCACGTGTCCTTAGCTTCCGGGACGTCTGGGAATATGGTGCTCATCCGCGCCGAAGTGCCATGAATGGATTCTAGGAATGTCCAAGCCACCGTCTTGCTACCAGTCTGGAACGCAACAGTCTCACCCGAGTTCACGTTCACGTATTTCATACCTGGAGTCAGGCTAATGGTCCGACTAGCGGTCGAGACGGGTGCAGGGCTTCCGAAGAGAGTGGCTCTTTGCATCGGCGCCATCGACGTGCATGCCGAGGCGAGGGCGAGCAATGAGAGCGCGAGCGTACGGAGGAGAGCTAGCTTGGTATTCATGATTAGCTCCATCTGGGGATTCGCGAATGCGCCCCCTATATAACAAGTCTAGGGAGCCAACGGCGTTTGTCAACGTACTTGTCGCGTCACCTCACGCAACCTGCTTTAGTTCTGCTGGCTCAATCCGTTCCGGATTGAGCCAGACTTTGTCGGCCAAGCTCCAGTTCCGTGTCGACCCTGACCAACGCTCGGGCGTTCTGGCCTTAGCCTCTGCATAGACCGCTTCTCGTTGAGCCAGCACCGCTGCGGATATACCGCTATGGCGCTGCGCCGGTGTCACGAATTTCAGCCCACTATGCTTGTGCTCGTGGTTGTACCAGCGCACGAATCGCTGCGTCCATGCGCGTGCCTCGTCCACGCTGCCGAATGCCTGGCGCGGGTAGTCCGGCCGATATTTGCAGGTCCGGAACAGCGACTCGGCGTAGGGGTTGTCATTGCTCACGCGCGGCCGGCTGAACGAAGCGACCACCCCTAGGTTCTCCAGGGTGGCCAGCATCGTCGCGCCCTTCATTGGACTGCCGTTATCCGAGTGCAGAACCAGAGGACGTCCAGCCAGACCTTCGGCCAAACTGGATCGCCGCATGAGCAACGCCGCCAATTCCGCCGATTCCGCCCGATGCACTTCGTGACCGACGATCTTGCGGCTGAACACGTCCAGCATCATGTACCAGTAGTAATACTGGCCCTTGATTTCCGCTGGCAGTAGAGTAAGAGACAGGGCGTAGTCGGACTATTTCCCTGCCTCTCCTCTCCGGTAGGGTCGAGAACTGGCGCGCGCACCCTCAGGTGCCGGTGGTGATTCCACCGCTTTCGCGATGGCCCGCAATCCGGCGACCATAGTCACGTTTCCAGCTCCCGCCACGTCAAACGCAGCATGCGGTTTTCCCGCACTACGCTTTCCTGTTTGCTTCATGTCAAGGTATATGGGACCTATCATGCCGGGGCCGCTTTCGTCGATGGTCGACGACGAACCCGATAGCCGTTGAACAGCTTCAGTTCGTCATAGAGCCATCGCCTACTCCACGTCTTCCAGCCGAAGCCTCGACGATTCCGGGAGCGCCCCAGATGGCGCCTGACCTTCTTTTCCACCCAGTCCTGGATGAAGCTGAAGCACTCACTGGAGTGTCCAACAGCGAAGTAGTTCACCCAGCCACGTAACACCGGATTTATCAGTTGCACCACCCGATCCACCGGCTGCGACTGGTATCGCCTGAACACCTCCTTGAGTTTGCGCAGCAACGCCGTGCGTTTCTTCAACTTGGGCGTATAGTGCGCTCGCCACACCTGTCTCTTTATGCTGCGCAATCGACGGAAGTCGAATCCCAGAAAGCCAAAGCTCTCACCGCAGTCCAAATCCACCGTGCGACTCTTCTCTTCATTGACCTCGACCTGTAACTTGGCAAACTCTTCCCGAAGCCGTCGGCTTACCGCCCCCAGCAGCCATGCATGGCGCGGATGGGCGTCGATTAGCACGACCAGGTCATCAGCGAAACGGACATACTCGACGTAGGTGTACTTCCCATTGCGCGTGGTGTCCTTCGCCCGCTCAAGCATTCGGTCGACCTCAGTGAGGTAGATATTGCTGAGCAGAGGCGAGATCACCCCACCCTGTGGTACGCCTTCTTTGCCCGATGACGTCAGCATTAGCTTCAGCAAACGCATGACCGCGTTGTCATTGACTCGGCGAGCCACCTTGTCGAGCAGCAGATGATGCCGCACGGTGTCAAAGTAGGCGCGCAGATCCAAGTCTATAACGCGGGTCTTACACTGAACAATCGCCGTCGCCACCCGATGCACCGCTTCATGCGCGGTCCGCTTCGGACGATAGCCGTATGACCCCGGTTGGAAGTCTGCTTCGAAGATCGGTTCCAGAATGAGCTTGAGCGCGCCTTGCACCACGCGGTCGCGGATCGATGGGATCGACAGGACACGGACCTTGCCCCCGTCCTTCGGTATCTCCTGCCGCCGCGCCCGTAGCGGTACGTAGGTGCGCTCGATCAGTTCGCCCTGTATCTGCTCGAGGAAGGACTCCACGCCTTGCGCCTCGATGGCCTCGAACGTCACTCCGTCGATACCCGGTGCGCCGTTGTTCTTTCTGGCCAGCGAATACGCTTCGCGCAGCGTCTCCATCTTGCAGACATGGACGTACAACCCCCAGAAACGCCAGGACGGTTCAGCCTTCGCCTTGACGTATATTCCCCGCCTCAGGTCCTGCAAACTACTGGACGCCTTTGTCATCTCGTCCTTGCCTCCCATGTTGTCGAGGACATTACAAACAGCAGGGCCCCTTCGCTCCACCGGCGTTACCCGGCTTCACAGCTACTACGGACCCATCCGCCACCCTCTCGCCTTCGACCCACTTCCCGGGTTCGCCGGTTATAGGGCCTACCTTGCTCCGGCGATTTCGCGCCGGGGCGAGGAGGGCTTCTCCAGTTGCTCAGCATGTCCTTGTCATCGTGCCGTCGCTTCCACCCCGCCGAAGTGAGATAGCCGTGTCGGTCAGCTTTCGGCTACCCATCTTGCCTTCGCCCTCACGGTTGCGGGCTCGGCCCTCGGATCTCTTCACTTTCGAGGCCACATCCACGTTCATTTTCATTACGGCCCAATGACTCGCGCGTCCCCCAAGGAGACGGTCGTCGATAGGCTTCAGAGTCTTGGTTTCCCGCCACCCTGCTATCCAAGCTACGGGGCGTCTGACTCTTACCCCGGCAGGTCTATCTCCTGCTGAACATGCCAGCCTTTGCTGGACACACAACCGGACTTGCGCCTCTCAACGCATCCGGCTCTCCGTTCAAGTGTTGCTCATAGCAAAGGCGACATCGGGGTAGCGCGACTCGATGGTACGGCGTGTCTCACCGCGCAGGATGTACGGATTTTCCATCAGGGTGCGCCAGGTAAAACGACCTTTGCGACTGGTAACCAGACGCCGAAGCGCCACCGCTCCATACCATCCCCGACTATTCAGGCCCTCCAACACCCATGTTTTCGCCTGTCCCGGCGCTGGCGCCAGAACATGGTCGCGCATCAGCGAGCGGAACCCCCGCCTATATTTGCGCGCAAGCCAGTACCCGAACTTCCAGAAGACAGATCGGTCCAGCTTTTTGAACATGGTGGCTGTGTAGTCGGTGTATTGATAGAAGGCAGCCCAGCCAACGATCTGCCGATTCAGGCTTTCCATCAGGTCCATCCGGTTCATGCCGTAGTTGCCCGACAGTTGCTTGACGAGCCTCCCGGCAAAGCCGCGATACTTCTCCCACGGTATGGTCGTCACAGGCCTCATGCTGCCGCGTGGCCCACGCTTGCGAATGATCCGGTGGCCGAGGAAGACAAAGCCGTCGTTCACATGCGTGATATGGGTTTTCTCCATATTCAGCGTGAGTTTCAACTCGCCTTCAAGGAACCCACGACATGCTTCGCGTACTGCCTCGGCATGTTCGCGTGTGCCCTTTACCACAATCACAAAGTCGTCCGCGTATCGACAGTAGGCCACTGCTGGCTTCCACTGCCGGCTTTCTCGAACAGCAATGGGTCGCTGTTTAAGAATTGCGAAGTTCCACGCCCACCGATCCTTCCGCACTTTCTTGTTCAGGTAGTTCCGTTCCATCCACGCATCGAACTCATGCAACATGATGTTGGATAAGAGAGGCGAGATGACACCGCCCTGAGGAACGCCTTCGCTTGCAGCACGAAACAGCTCGCGATCAACACAACCTGCCTTGATGAACTTCCAGAGCAGGGCAAGAAAGCGCTGATCGGCAATCCGCTTGCGAATCCCCTTCATAAGCAGCCGATGATGAACCGTATCAAAGTAGCTGGCGAGGTCGCCCTCGATAACCCAACGTCCCGCAGTACTTTGTTCACCGCTGTCTTGTAGCTGGAGCTTCACCGCGCGAATCGCGTGATGTACGCTACGGGCAGGCCTAAAGCCATATGAAGCCGGGTGGAAATCGCTCTCCCATATCGGCTCCATCGCCATCAACATTGCCCGTTGCACGATCCGATCCCGCAGGCTCGGGACGGTCAGCGCGAACTACACAAGTGCTCAACGAGCATTTGGGATGGGCTGAGATCCGCCATCCGTTTCATCCGCTCCGGGGCCAACGCTTTCCGGTCCTGAAGACGCGCCGCGTGGCGGGCGCCGACACACTGCTGCTGGGTCATGTAGAGCGCGGCAGCTTCAGCATTGCCCGCGATTGGACCGACTGGGGCGCGCCTATCGTCGAAGACGATCGCGAGGTCCCTGCGTGTCGCTTCGATCTGGGCATGCTCCTGGAGCTGATTGCGCTGATCGACCAGCTTGCCGCTTCGTCCTCCAAGAAGTCATCCAAAGGATCCAAAGGAGCTTGATCAATGCATCACGTTCACCTACTATCAGACCAGTTTTTAACGTGGTCCGCCAATGCAAGATATTCCGTCGTCCACTCTACGCAAACGCCGCGCGCAATTGCTCAAGCAAATGCCGGCATTGGACACGCTCTTGCGAGGCTCGCTCATCGAACGCTACAAGCGCTGCGGCAAGCCTGGCTGCAAGTGCGCCGACGGCCCCGGTCATGGCCCCAAGTACTACTTATCGGTGAGTTTCCCCGGGCGCCGACCGCAAATGGACTACGTGCCACAGGCCGATTACGCCGAAGTCTCCGAACACTTGACGAACTATCACCGGGTCCGCGAGATCATCGAGGAGATCTGCGAGATCAATCGCGAACTACTACGCCGCCGCGAGGCGCTCTGAGGGGCGTCGGTGAGCCAGGCACCGCTGTCGCTCACCATCTCCATCGATCCGCAATCAGCCGGCGTACTCATCGCCAACATGCTCGAGGCTTGGCTCACCGCCGAGTCCGCGCTGGAACCGAGTGAGGAGGCCGTCGATGAACACCAAGATCACCCCGCAACATCACAGCAAGCCGGCGTACATCTATATCCGCCAGTCGACGCTGGCTCAGGTACGGCATCATCAGGAGAGTACCGAGCGCCAGTATGCGTTGCGCGACAAAGCGCTGGCACTGGGTTGGCCGGACACATCGATCCGGATCCTGGACCGGGACCTCGGTCAGTCGGGCGCCCAGATGACCGGCCGCCAGGACTTCAAGACGCTGGTGGCGGATGTCTCGATGGGGCAAGTGGGCGCCGTGTTTGCGCTGGAAGTCTCGCGCCTGGCGCGCTCGAATCTGGACTGGCATCGCCTGCTCGAGTTGTGTGCACTCACCCATACGCTCGTCATCGACGCCGATGGCTGCTACGATCCGGGCGACTTCAACGACGGTCTGCTGCTCGGTCTCAAAGGCACAATGGCACAGGCCGAACTTCACTTTTTGCGCGGGCGCCTCCAAGGCGGCAAGCTCAATAAGGCGCAGAAGGGTGAGTTGCGCTTTCCGCTGCCAGTTGGCTTGTGCTATGACGATGAGGGTCGCATCGTCCTCGATCCCGATGACGAGGTTCGCGGCGCCGTGCAACTGGTATTTCGTCTATTTGAAGAGACCGGCAGCGCATACGCAGTCGTCAAGCGCTTTGCCGAAGATGGGCTGCGCTTTCCTAAGCGCGCATACGGCGGTGCCTGGGCAGGTCGACTCATCTGGGGGAGCCTGAGACACGAGCGCGTGCTCGGTTTGATCCGCAATCCCTCGTACGCGGGCATCTATGTCTTCGGCCGTTACCAGTATCGCCGACGCATCACGCCACAGGGAGAGGTCCATCAGCGCGTGCAGCCGGTACCCAAGGCGGACTGGCGCGTCCATCTGCCCGACCATCACGAAGGCTATATCACGCCGGAGGACTTCGAGCGCAATCAGGCGGTAAGCGCCCAGCGAACACGCCTTGATTGG
>NZ_JFJV02000062.1:0-95 GCF_000611145.1 Cupriavidus sp. SK-3
CAATGAAGCACAACGCACATCTGCAGCTCGTAACGCGTGACGATACATCCGATAACTCGACGACGAAGCCCATCGCACGCACTGCCGCACAACGG
>NZ_JFJV02000062.1:198-269 GCF_000611145.1 Cupriavidus sp. SK-3
GTTGCTGGCTCTGCTCGGCGACGGGTTGGCGGCATTGGATGCCAGCGACACTCCGACAAGGCTCATTGAGA
>NZ_JFJV02000062.1:377-466 GCF_000611145.1 Cupriavidus sp. SK-3
CACCGCTCGCCGGCGTCAATCAACATCGGCATCATCAACCTTGCCGCAGCATTCTCATCCTGATTGTCGCGCGGCACAGAATGCCCCCC
>NZ_JFJV02000062.1:594-778 GCF_000611145.1 Cupriavidus sp. SK-3
ACATCGTCACGTGTTACGCAGTTGTCCTCAACGACTGATAAACTGTTCTCATCCTGATTGACGCGCGGTACACGCTCGCCAGCGTCAATCAATAAACGCTTGCCAGCGTCAATCAACATCGGCATCATCAATCCCACCGCGACATTCTCATCCTGATTGTCGCGCGTCTCTCATCCAGATTGTC
>NZ_JFJV02000063.1:0-28038 GCF_000611145.1 Cupriavidus sp. SK-3
CCCTCGGCCATGGCAAGCGTTTTCTGAAATGTTTTTCGCACGGTCCATAAAGAGCCTCATAGCCAACAAATGGACGCAAGAAGCAAGCTGGCAACGGGGCTGGCCAAGGGCCATACGGCCGAGGCAATATACAGCCACCATGAAGCCACCATGAGAAGGCATCGAGGACGCGAGTCGGCGCACCATCCGCTACCGACTCTTCTATTTCTATATATAGAGGGAGATCTGCATGACCATCCGCATCGTGAGGCTGGGCTCACCCAGGTTGCCCGACGAAGGGATCCGCATCGGGACGGTGCGCCGGCCTCCGCGGGGCGTACCAAAGGCCGAATTCGCCACGCGGGACTTCTACGATGTGTGGTTCCCGAACCTGTCGCCGTCAGCCGAACTGGTCTCGGAAGCCCTTGCCATACAAGGCGAGGGGAACGAGAAAGCCTGGCGGGCATTCGAGCGTCAGTTCCGGGCAGAGATGGCCCGTCCCGATGCAAGCCGGACCCTGGACCTGCTGGCCGCCATGTCGCAGCAAACCAATTTTTCGCTTGGCTGCTATTGCGAGCACGAGGAACGCTGCCACCGCTCTATCTTGCGCGCCCTGTTGGCGACACGCGGAGCCGCCCTAGCTTAGGCCAGCTGAAGACGGCAGTGAGGCGGTCACACCACCCGATGGTCATTCGGGCACTGGCGGCGAAATAGCGCGCGCAGGCTGGGCCAGCGGATAGGGAGGAGTGGCGTGCAGTGGCGCACAGCATCGCGCTGCGCATAGTGCACCATCAGTTGTTCGCCAACCGACTGCCGGTAATAGGAGGGCGCCGGGTAGTTCATGCTCAATCCCTATTGTGGTTCGTCAGGATTGATAGTATACCAAATTTTGGTGCGGTGCGTCATACCGGGGCACGCGGCCGCCCCACAATGGGGCGGCCGCGCCGGCGCGTATCCTGGTTTTGTCCTTTGAAATCAACAGCAGGCAGGCGCCGCACCCCGGTAGAATGGACGCGGCATCAAAAAGATGTTTTGTATACCAAATACCGCGAGACCGTAGGTCATCCTCCGGAATTGGCGGGCATCCCTTGCGCCCTTAGCCAGCACCCGCGATGCTGCCATCACGTTTGGCGGCACCGTCACGCCCGCTGGTCTCGCTGACGGCCATATCTTCGGCTGCCTTGGCAGCACTATATACATGGCGGGTCGCCAGCAGCGCCGCCAGGTCGGCATCGCCGGCGATGACTGCCTGCAGAATCTGGGCATGTTCCTCCCAGTTCTGCCTGGCGCGCGCCACATTCGCCGGCGCGAACAGCAGTCCCGTGCGCTCCCGCAGCGTACGCACCATATCCTGCAGCACGCTGTTGGCGGCGATATTGCCCAGCACTTCGTGGAAGTGGGAATTCAGTTCCACGAAGCGCTCCGAGCGGCCGCTGGCGGCAGCTTCAGTGCCCTGGCGCAGGACCTCATTGAGCTCCGCAATCAGGGCTGGATCACGGCGCTGGGCAGCCAGCTTGGCGTTAAGTCCCTCCAGCGTGGCGCGCACTTCGACCATTTCCTTGGCAATATTCGGCGACAACGTCGCTACCGAGGCACCACGTCGCGGCTCGATGCGCACCAGACCTTCCGCCGCCAGCGCGCGAAGCGCTTCCCGCACAGGAATGCGCGAAACGCCCAGCTCGGTGGAAAGCTTGTTCTCGACCAGGCGTTCGCCCTGGCTATATTGCCCACCGAGGATGCGCTCGCGCAATGTATCGGTAACCAAGGCAAACAATGGGGAGTGCTGGGCGCCAAGGCTGGCGCCGGCGGAATCCGAACCAGGAGGAGCGTGTTCGGTACCAGGGGCGTCGGACATAGATTCTGGCTTGGGTCAGCAAGACACCGTCCTCGGCTAAAGCGCGCAGGCGGTCCGTCGCGGACGGTTGTCAAAGGGTCAAGGACGGCGGCACCATCCCGGAACGTTCACGGATAGGGCAGCCGCGGTGGCAATGTCCGCATTGTATACCGGCAGATCAAGGTTTTTGCGCAACGAAAAGCACCTGCGACGTCATCGTCTCGCATGGCTTCGCCGCCAGCCCGTACTTCTGGCCCGGCAGGCTATGATGCGGTGGCCTCACTCCTCCCAAACCCCGCGTGTATTTCGCCGATGGCTCTGAACCTGGTCTGGCTCTCCTTCTTCCTGCTTGCTTTCGTCGTTGCCTGCATCCGTCTGGCGGCAGGCGATACCGCTGTATTCCCGGCGATGCTGGCGAGCCTGTTCGACAATGCGCGTACGGCTTTTGAGATTTCCCTTGGCCTTGCGGGCGTCATGAGCCTGTGGCTGGGCATGATGCGTATTGGAGAGCGTGCCGGCGTAGTCGACGTTTTCGCGCGGGCCGTCAACCCGTTGCTGCGCCATTTCTTCCCCGGCATCCCACAGGGTCACCCGGCTCAGGGCGCGATGATGATGAATGTGTCGGCCAATATGCTCGGACTGGACAATGCGGCGACACCGCTCGGCCTCAACGCCATGCGCGAATTGCAATCGCTCAACCCGCGTCCGGACACGGCCAGTAACGCGCAGATCATGTTTATCGTGCTCAACACGGCCGGGTTGACGTTGATCCCTACCTCGGTAATTGCCATGCGGCAGGCGATCGCCGTCAAGCAGGGTCTTACCGGATTCAATGCGGCCGACATTTTCCTGCCCACTTTGCTGGCCACTTGCGTCTCTTGTGTGGCAGGGTTACTGGCGGTGGCCTGGGCGCAACGGCTCAATCTGCTCAAGCCAGTTGTGCTGGCCGCCTTCGGGCTGTTGGCAGTTGGTGTCTGCGGACTATTCCTCTGGCTGCGGCACGCGCCCCCGGAGCAGGTCAGCACCGCCACAGCGCTGGCCGGTAGCGGCTTCATCCTGACGCTGATCGTAGTGTTCCTGGTTTGCGGGGCGATAAGGGGCATCAATGTCTATGACGCGTTCATCGACGGCGCCAAAGAGGGCTTTGGCGTGGCTGTGCAGATCATTCCTTACCTGATCGCGATCCTGGTGGCGATCGGGCTGTTCCGGGTGACTGGGTGCATGGACGTCCTGATGAAAGGCCTGACCGCCTCGTTTGCCTGGCTTGGCCTGGACACTGCCTTCGTGCCGGCCTTACCGGTTGGGCTGATGAAGATCCTGTCGGGCGCGGGCGCCCGCGGCCCGATGATCGATGTNGATCGATGTCATGACCACTTATGGGGTCGATTCATTCCAAGGCAAGCTTGCCGCCATCATCCAGGGCTCGACGGAAACCACCTTCTATGTGCTGGCGGTGTACTTTGGCAGCGTCAATATCCGCAACACCCGCCACGCACTGGCCTGCGCCTTGTTCGCCGACCTCATCGGACTATGTGCTGCCGTAGGCATTGCGTATCTGTTTTTCCGCTGAAATGGGAACAGTGCATAGCCATAAGGCCCATAACATATCGTCAAATACTCAATGAAAAGAAAGCAAAAAGATGAGGGAACGGGCTCCGCAATGTATTAAGCCGCTACTTTGTTGCTCACAAGCAACATGTTTGTGAAGCCAGACACGCTTGCCACCTGCACCGCTTGGTGCGTCGCAACAAATCGTATATAGTGGAATCTGTCTCCTCCACCACCTCGGTGGATTCCAGCCCGCGCACGAAACTGCGCGGGTTTTTTTTGCCCTCGATCTGCCGATGATCTTGGTCAGCCCTTGCTATAAAGCGCCATCGCTTGGCCGGCGAGCATTTTCGAAGGGCGCACCAAAGCAGTCCCGCACGCGCACCACGATGGGACCGGATTGCACCGTCACAGCGTAAAACACGGATTCCGCAGTGTGATGTTGCGGCGCAGCATTTCATGCAGTAGAGTCGATCTGTCACTCACGCTTGGCGCGACGGATCCCCGCTTTCCGGCGCCCTCCCTTCTTACCAACATGCTTTCCGCGTTGCGCCCGCCCCGCCCCGATGCCTGGATGCTGCAAAGAGGCCTGGTCTACGCCTTCTCCTTTCTCGCACTCGCCGGATTGGGATGGCTTACCGGGCAGGCGGGATATCTGTGGGCGGCAACAGCTTCGATCTGGACCTGCCTTGCCGACCGCCGCGGTACCGCGGCCGAGCGTCTGATCTCGCTTGGCTCCGTTGGGATCGGCGGCGCCGTTGCATGCGCCCTGGGGATGGCCGCAGCCGTGACGCCATGGACAGCGCTAGCCTTGGTGCTGATGGCAGGGCTAGCTGCCGGCCTGGCCGAAACCAAGGGTGCCGTTCCCGCGCTGTCGGCCAAGCTGCTCTATGTGGTCCTGATCGCCTCCTGCCTGCAGCCAGCCGGAGACGCAGAACTGGCCGCGCGCGTCATTGCCGGCAGCCAGGAGTTCCTGCTCGGTGGCATATTCGCCTGCCTGGTCTGCCTGGTCCTGATTCCTTCAGAACGCGACAACCGGCCGCGCAATGAGATCCTCGCGGTGTTCGACGCCTTGCTGCGCTTTGCCAGCGCGCTGGCGGACGACAACCCCGTTGGCGATACGGCCGCCAGCAAGCGCGATATCCGCGAGCGCATCGAGGCGGCACACCTGGCTGTCAATGCGAGACGCAGCCTGCGGGATCCCCTTGGCCTGATGCACTATGCCTATGTGGTGAGCCTGGCCGATGCCATGTTTGCGTTGCTGATCGTTGCCGCCGAATTGCACAGCCGCAGGGACGATGCGAGCGGACCCGGCGATGGCAGCGTCGAGCGCCTGCCGCTCCTGCACCTGATGCGTTGCGTCGCCGATGTCCGGGAGCAAGTCTGCGAGGCACTGGCGCATCAGGCGCCAGACCTGCCATCGCTATGCGCGGCACTGGCGCGCGAATTACGGCGCCTGCACGCGCCGCTGGCCAATGCCGGCGCTCCGCCACCGTACCAGGCCGCCCTGAGTGCATTGGCAGGGTACCCGGCGTTTGCCGAATGGCGCAGCGAGTACCGCTGGCCGCGACGCGCCTACCGGCGAACGTGGCAACGCTGGCGGGCCACCCTTGCCGAGCATACTGCCCGCGACGCCCGTGTGGCCCGCCATGCGGTGCGGCTGGCGATGGCTGGCAGCCTGAGCCTGATGCCGGCGCAGTTCTGGAAGGTGGATCACGGTTACTGGGTTGCGGTCACTGTCATCATGGTGCTCAGCCCTCAACTGCAGACCACGCGGCGGATCTCGTTCCAGCGTTTTGCTGGTTCCCTGGCGGGCGCACTGCTGGCCTGCGCCATCGGGCTGGCCCACCCGTCGGCACCGCTTGCGCTGGCGATCAGCGCAGCATTCCTGGCTGCGGCCTATACCGGTCGGCTGGCCGGCAGTCCGGGCGCTTTCGCCCTGGGCCTGACGCCGGCGGTGATCCTGTTCTCATGGGTGGGGGCGCCTGCGGCGGACAGCAGCCACTTTGCCGCCCTGCGCGGTATCGACACGGCGCTCGGCTGCCTCATCGCCCTGGCGAGCTACTACGTACTGGCGCCGCGCGCCGAATTGTCGCGGGTGTATCGCCATAGCCTTGATGCCCTCGTGGCGAACACTGTCTACCTGCGTGCGGCGTTTGCCGGTGCCGGCGCGTTTACAAACTCGCCCACCCGCTCGCCGGCTCCCACGCAAACCCGTCTGGAGACGTTGCGTGTGACGGCTGGACGCACCTCCAGCCGGGCCGATCACACCTTGCAGCAAGCCACAGCGGAACTCACGCCGGAACTGACCTGGGAATATGCCAAATTGCACATGGCCTTGAGGCGCATGGCGGCACTGGCAGGACTGGTGCGAGCCGGGCTCGAAGCCGAAGCCGGCGCCAGCCTGCCCGAGCCGGCCACGCGGGCAATGCTGCAAGGTCTCGCGGCGCAGCTTTCAGAACTGGCGGCACACCCCGGCTCCGGCGCGACGACCGTCACGGCCGGATCCATGCCCGACGCCACCGCCCCCCTCGACCGGTTCCTGATCGAGCAGGCCGTGCTCGCTTCATCCCAGGCCAGCGCGGCGCACGCAGCCATGGCCGCAATACACCGGCTGGCCGGCGGCCAAAGCAAGCGCACTGATCAGCACTTGCCGCAACCGGGTTGATTGCGGTCAAGCTGCTGGCGCGTGCCTGCATCACCGATCGGCACGATCACCTAGAATGGTGTCATCCCTCAGTGACCGATGTGAGGCACGCCATGCCCGAAATTTCCTTTCCCCGCAGCGTTCCCACTTACTGTGCGGCCAGTCTGACGCTCTCCTGCCCCGCGACGGTGAACGGCAAGCCAACGCTCTATTCCATCACGGCCGAGGCGCTCGAAACACATTTTGGCGCGCGCTCCCCGCGCGAGGAAGATCTGGTGCGGGCGTTCACCAGCCACCGGCAGCGTATCGAGCACATTGCCGAAGGGCTGTTCGAGCTAACCCAGGCACGTGAGATCCTGTTGCGCAGCGGGCATATCCGTTTCGCCGGCTGAGAACCCGAGGACTGGCAAGCAAAGCGCCCCGTTCCGGCTGCATGCCAGCCGGTCCCCGACCGGCCGCATCCATCTATCGCGCCCGGTCGTGCTCAGCCTTCCACCGCTTGGCCACGCACCAGCAGCACCGGCACGTTGGCCTGGCGAATGACCGACTCCGCCACGCTACCCAGGACCAGCCGGCGCACGCCGCGCCTGCCGTGGGTCCCAATCACGATCAGGTCAGCACCCCAGTTGCTGGCAGCCTCATTCACGGATCCGGCGATGTCGCCGCCCACTGCCTGTTCGGTCACCAGGCGCGTCTCGTAACGCACGCCTTGCGCGGCGAGCCGCTGGGCCGCAGCCGCCAACGCGCGTTCGCCGCTCTCGGCCAAGGCATGCATTACCGGCGTCGGGTCGTAGTAGGCGACATCGAACATTAGCTGGCCGTTGTCCACGATATACAGGGCAAGCACCTCCGCGTCGCCGGCACCTGCGAGCCGGATTGCCTCGTTCAGGGCCAGGTCGGAAGTTGCGCTACCGTCCACAGCCACCACGATCTTCTTATATACCGCATTCGTCATTGCCATTTGCTCCAGGAACATCACGGATAGTGGCGAAAGCGCCGTCGCGCTCCGCCGGAATGAATACTACTCCCCCAATGCGTAAGGTCGATGGTACGGCACATTGTTGCCCGTACCCGGATCAGCGTCACTGGGAGGAAACCGGGCTCGCACCAGAATCGACTATCACGAGATAGCGACCCGGCCGCGCCACCGGCGTGCGGTCTGGCGCAAGAACCCAAAGTGAGTCACCGCGCTCGACCGCCGCCACGTAATCAGCATCGATCAGCCCGAAACGATCAATCAGGCGATTGAGTCCGGCAGGAATCCGCACACATCCCTTGGACGCCGGACGACCGAGGCGGGACTCCAGCCGGTCGGGGTCGGTCGCGTGCATTTGCAGCCGCATCTGGCTCTCGCCACCCTTGCCCCAGCCGCGTTCGGCATCGACCCAGCCAAAATCATAGACGCGCATGCCGCGCACGCCGTAGCCGCGGATCCCGTTCTCGTTGTAAGTACCCTCGGCCCGAAAATCCATGTTCTCCAGGCTGTGGTCGAACACACCGACGGGCGTGATGAAGTGATCGAATTCACCCGGCTTGCCTGTCGATGTGGATGTCGCGCCAACCCATCGCCAGGAGACGCCGTCGCCGGCTCGCGCGAACACCATGGCGGCCTGGACGCGGGGGTTGCGGTCGACCAGCACGACCCAGTCGCCGGCCGCGGCATCCAGCCCGTCGGCCTGGAGCGCGGATGCCAGCAGGCCGGCATACCGTGTGACGGTGGTGGCCGGCAAGTTGAGATGGCGCGGCACCTGCTGCGTGAACGCTTGCCGCACCGTGCCGAATTCGCTGCTGGCAGTAGCCGGCGGCACCAGGATTGAAAACAGCCCCAACAGCGCCAGCAGTGCGCACCGCTGGCGGAAAGCGAGGACGCCGGCCGTCCGAGGGCGAGTACGTTGCATTGTTGCCTCCTTGCGCAAGGTCGCAGCCAGATACCGGGCCGGCGTTACCCGGATATGCGCTGATCGAAGTGCTGTGCCTGATGATTCACGTTTATTCCGCCCGCTGCCTTGCTCAAGATCAAGATATCGGGTGAGCGCCGGGTGCGCCGCCGACGCTACCAGGCACCACGTGCATAGTGCCTCCTATTCTTATATAGACCGATGCGGTGGCGACGATTTCCCGGCGCAACGCTCGATGCGTTGCAAGCGGGACATGCCGTGAACCGCATCGGCAAGGAAGAATCCTTCCACCGCGCCAGGGCACGTGGCGCAGACCCGCGCCGTCAGCGCAGGCGACGACAATGGAAGCGCAGCCAAGCGCACGCGGGTGGGATGAGGCGCCCGGAACGATCCCGCAAGGCACTTGCGTTTCATGCCAGAGTCTGAGCGCATCCATATACAATCACGGCCATGCAATACATCCATGTCGTCAACGGCGACGTAGCGGGCAACACGCTACGGCAAGCCCTCGCCCAGGCCGCCCGGCCCGACCCGGTCGTCGTGCTTCGCGACGACCTCGCCGTCGGTCCACTTGCCGACGTCGACAGCAGCGGACTCATCCGCTCCGGTTTCTGGCAGCGCGTGGCGCCCTATAGCGACATCGACTTCGCCGCAGAAATGCACCAGGCGCTCGACCAGTTGCACAAGTTGCGCAAGGATGAACTGGAAGTCGCCATCTGGCATGGCCAGAGCGCATCCGACCAGCTGATGCTGCGCCGGGTTGTGTTCCATCTCTACCAGTCGCCGCAGCGCATCAATGAAGTGGCCATGGACCTGCGCGAACTGGAAGTACCAGCAAGCGGCAACCTGGCCGCTATCGGCATGTACCCTGCGGCCCGCCTGGCGCGGCGCTTCTCCACCATTGCGCCGGTCTCGGTACTGCGCCTGGGCCGCCTGGGCTACGAGTGGCAGCAGAACGTCAAGGAAAACGCCGACGTGCGCCTGTGGAAAGGCAATACGCTGGTGCCCGCGGCTTATCACACGGTCGATGAAGTGATCCTGGAGCGCGCCCCGCTGGAATGGGCGCCGGCCGCCCAATTGGTGGGCGGCGTGATGGGCGCCATCGAAGGCCTTCTGGCCAGCGACTGGTTTGTGTTCTGGCGCTGCCGCGAACTGATCGGTGCCGGGCAGCTCGTGCTGCGCGGCAACGCCGAGTCGCTGCAGACCTGCGAGCTCCGCCGCAATCTGTCCGCCGGCGGCGATTAAGAAGAAGAAAAGCAAACGTCTCCATGGCCCGTACCAAGGCACCCGATTTCGAGGCGCAGCGCGAACAGATCCTGGAACTGGCCGCCGCCGCCTTTGCCGCCAGCAGCTACCCCAGCACCTCGATGGCCGATCTGGCCGCCGCCTGTGGCACTTCCAAGGCGCGGCTCTATCACTATTACGAGAGCAAGGAAGCGATCCTGTTCGACCTGCTTGACCGCTACACGCGCCGGCTGATGCTGATCGTGACCGAGGTCGAAGCCGAGGCCGAGCGCCAGGGGCGCAGCGAGCGGGAGAGCTTCGCCAACCTGATCCGGGCCTTCCTGGCCGAGTACGAAACCTCGCAAACCCGGCACGTCGCCCTGATCAACGACGTCAAGTTCCTCGCCGAAGAGCAGCGCGACCAGATCCTCAAACGCGAGCGCGACGTGGTAGCCGCCTTCTCGCGGCAGTTGCGCCGGGCCTACCCGGAACGCGTCAACCGCGACAACCAGGCGGCGCTGACGATGACGGTGTTCGGCATGATCAACTGGACCTTCACCTGGCTCAAGCCTGGCGGCAAGCTGTCGTACGCGGAATTCGCCGAGATGGTGATCGACCTGCTCGCGGGCGGGCTGCCGGGCGCCCATGCCACCGGAGCGTCGGCCAGGCAGATTGGAAGTGTCGCGTAAGGCATGCGGATACTACGGGCGCCAGCGGGGCGCCCGTAGTATCAGGACCAGTC
This sequence comes from Cupriavidus sp. SK-3, assembly GCF_000611145.1. NCBI lineage: Bacteria > Pseudomonadati > Pseudomonadota > Betaproteobacteria > Burkholderiales > Burkholderiaceae > Cupriavidus > Cupriavidus sp. SK-3. The sequence goes on from NZ_JFJV02000063.1 coordinate 9,873, forward strand.
TTCCTCTTCCTTGCGGCGGCGCTGGTCGCGATCCTGCCGGAACATTTCCTCCAGTTCGTCGCGCGCCTGACGCGCCAGCGATACGAGCTTTTTCTGGTCGGTGTAATGCGGGTAGAAGCGATCGATCGCCGCGATATTGTGGCGCCGGAACCTGAGCGCGAGCGAGCGCGCATGAGTGGGATCGTAGCCCAGTCCCTCCAGCACGCGGCGTCCCAGCATCAGCGACCCCTCGAACAGTTCGCGCTCGAATAGATTCACCCCGCGGTCCTTTAGCTGGTAGACGTGCGACACATGACGCGCCCGCGCATAGATTTCCAGGTGCGGGAATCGCGCCCGCACACTGTCTATCAGCGCCAAGCTATCCTCCATCCCGTCGATCGCCACCACCAGTATGCGCGCCCGCTCGGCGCCGGCGGATTCGAGCAGGTCCATGCGGGTGGCATCGCCGTAAAAGACCTTGAAATCGTACTGGCGCAGGAACTCGATCTGGTCGGGATCGTGGTCCAGCACGGTCACGCCGATCCCCTGTGCATAAAGCAGCCGGCCGATGATCTGGCCAAAGCGGCCGAAGCCGGCGATCAGCACGGGGTTGTCCTGCGGCGCGATCACATCGTCCGGACGGCGCGTCAGGCGGACCAGCCGGGGTGCCACAAGCCGGTCGTAGGCAAGCAGGAGCAGCGGCGTAGCCACCATCGACAGCGCCACGACCAGCACCAGCAGTGCCTCGGTGCGCGCCGGCAGCAGGCCCGCGCCTCCCGCCACCCCAAACACCACGAAGGCAAACTCACCGCCCTGCGAAATCAACAGCGCAAACAGCAGCCACTGGCCCCGCGCGATGCCGAAGCGCGGCGCCAGCAGGGCCAGTACCACCGTCTTGAGCAGCACGAAGCCAACCACCAGGGCAGCCACCTGGCCCGGCGCCTGCATCAGCACGCCGAAGTCGATCGACATGCCGACCGCCATGAAGAACAGGCCCAGCAGCAAGCCCTTGAACGGCTCCAGGTCGGCCTCAAGCGCATGGCGATATTCCGAGTCCGCCAGCAGCACGCCGGCCAGGAAGGTGCCCAGCGCCATCGACAATCCCACCGCGTCCATCATCAGGGCGATGCCGACCACCAGCAGCAGTGCGAAGGCGGTGAACATCTCACGCATATCCGTTCGCGCAATAAAACGCAGCGCCGGCCGCACCAGATAGCGCCCGCCCACCACCACGGTGCCGATCACGCCGACCGCCTTCGCCGCCCCGAGCCATCCCGCCGCCCCGGACGTCCCGGCCACGCCGGCTTCGGCGCCCCCGGCCGCCAGCAGCGGCAACAGCGCGATCATCGGGATCGCGGCAATGTCCTGGAACAGCAGGATGCCGAAGCTGGCCGCACCCGCGGGCGTACCGAACAGGTTGCGCTCCGTCAGCGTGGCGAACGCAATCGCGGTGGACGACAACGCCAGCCCCAGGCCCGCCACCAGCGCCACCTGCCACGGCGCCCCGACAAGCGCCGCGACGCCGCCGACCAGGAGGGCGCAGGCGGCCATCTGGGCGCCGCCGTAGCCGAAGATGACGCGGCGCAACGCCCACAGCTTCTTGGGCTCCAGTTCCAGGCCGATCACGAACATCATCAGCACCACGCCGAATTCGGAGAAATGCAGGATGGATTCGACATTGGTGACTAGCCGCAGGGCCCACGGGCCGATCGCCACGCCCGCCAGCAGGTAGCCGAGCACCGCGCCCAGGCCGAACCGCCGCGCCACCGGCACGGCCACCACGGCGGCGATCAGGAAGACCACCAGCGCCACCAGGAAATCGTGTTGTTCCATGGCGCGCTCCTCAGCCTGCGGCAACGCGCGCGGCGCCGCCCAATACGCCGGACACCCGGCCGATGTGATCGGCCAGCGTCCGGGCATCGGCCTGGTTGGCGTCATGCAGGACCAGCGGCGGCAGCCAGTTCATGCCGCACAGCACGGCGGTCTGCTCCAGCGGCAGCATGTATTCCTCGATACTGTGGCCGTGCGCGCCATCGGGGCCATACGAGTCGGCATGGCCACCGGTGCTGGCCACCACCAGCAACGACTTGCCCCGCAACGCCGTCCCGCCGGGACCGTAGGCCCAGCCGCTCTCCAGGACTTCGTCCAGCCACAGCTTGAGCAAGGCCGGAACGCTGTACCACTGCACCGGGAACTGGAACACCAGCGTGCCGGCGCGCGCGAGCGCGCGCTGCTCTGCGACCACATCGATGTCGTAGTCCGTGTAACTGGAATAGAGATCGTGCACGGTGACGTCCGGCAGGCTTTCCAGCGCTGTCGCCAGTGGGCGATTGACGCGAGACAGATGCGGCCGGGGATGGGCATAGATGACGAGAATCGGGGGCTCTGCCTTGGGGTCCACGAAAAATCCTGAAAAACGTACTGCAAAACGAGGGGCACCCGGCAAAAATGCCGCGCGAATCACAAATCAATGCGCACAACCCGGCGCTGGCACGCGGGTTCAAGGTGCAAAAGGCGGTCGGTGGTGGAACAGAAAGGAATGCGGCGTTGCAGCAAACCCACAACGCGATGCCGGAATCACCCTCTCGATATCTCCATAACCCATTGATTTACATAGATTTATACGAAATTTACAAAATCGCACAAGCTTCTCTCGGGCCTAACCTTACGCCGAACTGACAATTCCACTACAATACTTTTTGCATCGCAGCAAGATAGTGTTTGCCCTTGGCTTTCGTGCCAAATGCCGAAAGTGCATGGATAAACACCCGCTGGGTGCTATTTTTATACCTGAATACGTCGCGAGGAAAACAAAGTGAATCCGCTCGAACTGAGCAAGGCCGTCGGGGCCGTATCCGACGAAGATCTCCGCCGTGCAGCCGCAGCCGCGCAGGCCTCGCAGCGCCCCACCACCCTGGTGCGCGAGCTGGCAGCGCATCACCGCTCGCGCCTGCTCAAGCATTTCCTCGCCCTGGGTGAGGAGGATCGCCTGCTCCGTTTTGGCCAGTCGGTTGGCGATCATGTGATCGAAGCCTATGTCGACAGCATCGATTTCGACCACGACACTGTCTTCGGCGTCTACGACGAACACCTGGAGCTGATCGGCGTGGGCCACTTCGCCAACCTGCGCGACAACGCCCAGGGCCGCGTGGCCGAGTTCGGCGTCTCCGTGTCGCAGAGTGCCCGTGGCCGCGGCATCGGCAGCTCACTGTTCGAGCGTGCCGCCATGCACGGCCGCAACAGCAATGTGCGCACCTTGTACATGCACTGCCTGTCGCGCAATGCCGCCATGATGCACATCGCCAAAAAGGCTGGCATGAAAGTGCAATACGCCTATGGCGAGGCCGACGCCTACCTCGAACTGCCGCCCGCCGATACGGTCAGCCGCCTGACCGAAGCGCTTGACGAGCAGGTAGCCGACCTCGACTACATGCTGCGCCGCAATCTTCGCGATGCACGCCGTTTCGGCCTGCGCTTCTGGCGCTCGATGGTGCCGCAAAAGCATACCGCCTGAGGCAGCGCCAACCGGCCACGTTCAAATGGCGCGCCACCCAGCGCGCCATTTTCATTGGTGCCGGCGCCTGCGGCATGGATCAGCCGCCCGGTACCGGCAAGGCCGTGGTGTCCTTGATGCATTCGAGCGCGAAGCTCGAGCGCACGTCGATCACCGCCGGATGGGCCAGCAAATCGTCTTTCATGAAGCGCGCGAAGTGCTCCATGTCTTCTACATAGACCTTGAGCAGCAGATCCATCTCTCCCGTCATTGCATGACAGGCGGCCACCTCCGGCCAGATGGCGATGGAGGCGCGGAACAAGTCCAGCGGCGCCTTGCCCTTGGGCGCCCCGCCATGCTTCTCCAGCCGTACATTGATATAAGCCAGCAGCCCCAGCCCGATCCTGCCGGGCTCCAGCAGCGCCGCATACTGGCGAATCACCCCAATCTCCTCCAGCCGGCGAATGCGCCGCAGACAGGGGCTGGGCGACAGGTTCACGCGCTCGGCCACTTCCAGGTTGGTCAACCTCCCGTTGGTCTGCAGCACCTCCAGGATCTTCCTGTCGATCTTGTCCAGCTCCACCTTGCTCACGATATTGTTGCTCCGCAATATGTTTGTCGGCAATTTTTTTGCGCAAATTTAGCAAATCGTGCACAAGTACGCAATTTTTTGTGGATGGGTAGGCCCCCCCGGCTTCATCGCCCCGCGCGATTGCCTTCCGGGTGCAAGATGCTGCCTCCGCCTGCCACCGTGCACTGGAACTGGGCGCCCGGGGCCAGGCAGCATTGAACATTCAGGCCGCCAGGAGCAGCTGCGATCCGCTGATCCACCTGGCCGAACGTTGAGAAGGCAAGGATGGTGCCAACACGGGCTCGGCCAACCGCGCCGTGGCGCGCGTCATCCGCAAGCGCGAAAAGAAAAGGCGCGGCCAGTCCGGCCGCGCCTTTTCTTTTTCACACGGCGCGTCGCGCCGCGCGTCCTGCCTTAGCCGCCGCGGCTCGACGGTGCCGTCGGATTGGGCTGACTATTGCGGGGCATCTGCTGCATCCGCTGGTCGTGCATCTTCTTCATGCCGGCGCGGATCTCGTCCAGCGTCACCTTGCCGTCGTGGTTGGTGTCCAACTGGTCGAAGTTCTTGGCCAGGCGAGGCATGCCGGCTTGCATTTCAGCCTTGGTCAGCGCGCCGTCACCATTCTTGTCGGCCGCCTTGAAGCGGGCCTCGAACTCGGCCTGCATCTCGGCCCGGCGCTGCTCCCAGTTCGCCTTGTGATAAGCCGCCAGTTCGTTCTTGTCGAGCTTGCCGTCGTGATTGGTGTCGATCTTGTTGAACAGCGCATCGGCTTCGGCCTTGGAAATCGCCCCGTCGCCATCGGTATCGATCGATTTAAGCCACATGCCGCCGCCATGGCCCATATGGTGATGCATGCCGCCGTCCATTCCCGGTGCTGGCGCCGGTGTGGGCGCTGCCGGGGCCGCGGCGGTCTGGGCGAAAGCCGTGCCGCCGATCGCCAGGAACACCGCCGAAGCGGCCATGAAATTCCGGATCGAACGCGTCTTGAGATTGCCTTGCATGTCTTTGCTCCTTTTTCGTCTCAGTGGACTGGTAAGGATTAGAACGCAGGGCAGGCCGGAAAGTTGGTCCATCTAATACGTTGTTACGCAGGTCACAGTTGGACGCCGCCGGCGTAAGCCACTGAAAGCTACGGTAAATAAGTCGGCACGCCGCCGTTACAAGTCAGTCTTTAACGTTAGTTGCTTCATTGCCGCCACCCGGCTGGGATTGCGGCGGCGCAGCAACGGGTGTGGCCGGCATCGGCGTCGAAAGCGGCGCGGCAGCGCCGGAAGGCTGCCCCGGCTGCGCCGGCCCGGCCGGGCCGCGCGTGACGATGGCCGGAACCGGCAGCGCAATCTCCTGGCGTACGCCATTGCGCTCGATCACGACCGCACGGTCGCGCACTTCCGTCAGCCGGATCTGCGGCGACAGCGCCGTGCCCGCGCGCACCGCCTTGGGAGGACCGCCGTCGAGCGAGACGATGGCCGCGCCGGCACCACTGCCGATATCGGCGACCACGCCGATCACCTGCACGTCGCGCACGCCGGACTGCGCGCTGCCGCCAAACAGCGTGCCGGCCGCGCCGGTCTCCACCGCCTCTGTCTGCGCCACGCGTGCCGCGCGCGGCACGGGAATGGTCTTCATCGCGCTGAAGGTGAGCGCCCAGCGGGTCGCAAGGGCGCACAGCGCGACGAACAGCACGAGCCCGGCCAGTCGCGGCAGCCAGAGGCCGGAGGGGTTGAAGCGGAGGGCGGGCCGCAGGGATAGTTGCACGGAGGTAGGTAATCTGGGCGTGAAAGCACCAAGCCTACCAGAGCCGTATGACAGCTGTCTGCCCCACGCACGCCGGCGCCACACCGGCCCCGGGCGGCGGCCTGGCGCCGGCGGCTGCCTCCGCTGTCGTTTCAAGGCGGGCGAACATGCGAGCACTCGCTCACAAAGTCGTCATGTTCTGGCGGTTATACTGTTTGACTAACTGGATCGCCACCACGTGCAAGAAGAGCGGGCGCTCCGCCAGATATTCCATAAGGCTAACCATGATGCGCAGGATCGTTGCCAACTTCTCCGACTCTTCCCCCCGCCTCGGCCGTCGTCGCGCCCGCGGCTTTACCCTGATCGAAATCATGGTCGTCATCGTGATCCTTGGCGTGCTGGCCGCGCTGGTGGTCCCGAAGATCATGAGCCGCCCCGATGAAGCCCGTATCGTCGCAGCGCGCCAGGACATCTCCTCGATCATGCAGGCACTCAAGTTGTACCGCCTCGACAACAGCCGCTATCCCACCACCGAGCAAGGCCTCTCCGCGCTGGTGGCCAAGCCCACCACCGAGCCGGTTCCCAACAACTGGAAAGGCGGCGGCTACCTGGAAAAGCTGCCCAAGGATCCCTGGGGCCATCCCTACCAATACCTGAACCCCGGCGTGCGCGGCGAGATCGACGTGTTCAGCTTCGGCGCCGATGGCCAGGCTGGCGGCAGCGCCAACGACGCCGATATCGGCAACTGGGAATAAGGTAGCAACGCCATGACCCGGGCCGGGCGCGCAGCCATGAGCACCTGGCCACAGGGGCGGCGATCACACGGCGACCGCGGCTTCACCTTGCTCGAATTGCTGGTGGTGATGGTGATCGCCGGCATCGTGATCTCGCTGGTCGCCGTCAATGCCTCGCCCAATGAGCGCGGCCGCGTGCTGGACGACGGACAGCGCATTGCGCGGCTGTTCGAACTGGCGCAGGAAGAAGCCCAGCTGCGTGCCCGGCCGATCGCCTGGGAGGCCGATACTGGCGGCTGGCGTTTCCTGCAAGCCACGCCCGCCGGATGGATCCCGCTGACCGATGTATTTGCGCCTGCCAAGTGGCGCCTGCCGCTCGACGGCGTGGCAGTGACCGAAGGCGGCAGCGGCAACACCGGTGCCCGCCTGGTATTCGGGCGGGAGCTGATCGACGGCCCCCAGCATGTAGTGCTGGTGCGCGGCGACATCCGCGTCGACGTGGCCGCCGACGGAACCGGGCGCTACTTCGCCAGCACGCCATGATGCGCCAGTCGCCATCCTTCCGGTTCCCCCGCAAGCGCCGGTGTTTGCCTGCGCACGGCTTCACCCTGATCGAGGTACTGGTCGCCCTGACCATCCTGGCCGTGGCGCTGACCGCCGCCATGCGTGCGATGGGATCGATGATCGAGGCTGGCTCCTCCTTGCAGACCCGGATGCTGGCTGAGTGGAGCGCCGAAAACCACCTCGCCAGCCTGCGCTTGTCCAAGACCTGGCCCGAACCCGGCACGCGCGGCTACGCGTGCCCGCAGGGCGGCATCGAGCTGTATTGCGAAGAAACCATCTCTGGCACGCCCAACCCGTCTTTCCGCCGCGTCGAGATTGCGGTCTATCCGTCCGGCGCCGACAAATCCGTGCGCCTTGCCTGGCTCGTCACCATCGTCCCCAATGAAACGCGCAACCTGCTTTAGGCAGCCATTCAGGCGGCCAGCAACGCGCGGCTTCACGCTGCTGGAAATGCTGGTGGCCATTACCTTGCTCGCGGTGATCGCGGTGATCGCCTGGCGCGGACTCGATGCGATGACGCGCGGCCGCGAACGGCTGACAGACCACGACAACCGCCTCAATACGCTCAAGCTGCTGTACGGCCAGTTCCAGTCAGACTGCGAGCATCTGGCCAGCCCGACCCTGCTGCAGATCAGCCCGGTCGAGTTTGGCAATGGCCAGGTGCTGATGGTGCGCGACCGACGCGACGAGGGCCGCCCCGCGCAGTGGCAGGTGGTGGTCTACCGGCTCAACGGCAATACCGTGGTGCGGGTGGCCAGCCCGCCGGCGGACAACCGCAACGCGGTGCGGGCCGCGATGATTACGCTGCGCCAGGCCAACGGCGGCGACAACCTCGCGCGGGCGCTGGTCAGCGATGCCGACAGCCTGTCGGCACGCGCCTGGATCGAGCCCGGCGGCTGGCAGACCGAGAACGGCCGGATCGCCGCGGCCCTGCTTGGCGGCAACGCCAGCGCCAGTGCCAGCGCGGTGGCTGCATCCGGCGCGAGTGCCAGCCTGGGCGTGGCCACCACGGCGGTGCGCGCGATCGAACTCAACCTGACGGCACGCATGGGCGACGGAGACACGCCGCGACGCTTCCAGAAGATCTGCATGACCGGCCTATGAGCATGCGCCCACGCCCTCTCCCGGCCGCGCGGGCGGCAACCATCCGCCGCTCCGCTCCTCCCGTGCTGACAAGGCGCCGCCAGCGCGGTGCCGCCGTGGTGACGGCGCTGCTGGTGGTCACGCTGGCGGTAGTGGTGGTATCCGGCATGTTATGGCGGCAGCAGGTGCAGATCCGCTCGATCGAGAACCAGCGCCTGCTGGCCCAGGCGACCTGGATCGAACGCGCGGCCGTCGACTGGGCCCGCCTGATCCTGCGCGACGACCAGCGCCGCACCAACGTGGACCAACTGGGCGAGCCCTGGGCGGTACCGATCGCCGAAACCCGCTTGTCGGACTTCCTGGGCGCGGCGCTGCGTACCGACCAGGAGGGCGAGACCTCCTTCCTGTCGGGCCGTATTCTCGATGCCCAGGCCCGCTTCAACCTCACCAACCTGGTGCTGTGGACGGCCAGCGAAACGCAAGGCCGGGTTGCCACGATCGACGCCCCCAGCCTGGCGATCTACCGCCGCCTGCTGCAGACGCTGGGCCTGGAGGTGGCGCTGGCCGAGCCAACCGCGCGCTACCTGTTAAACGCCGCCCGCGGCGGCAATGGCAACGGCAGCGACAGCCAGCGGGGACTGCGCTCACCCGATGACGTCAATGACCTGCTCGCCATCCCGGGCTACACGCCGGCTATCGTGACCACGCTGACGCCCTTCGTCGATGTGCTGCCCGAGCGCACGCTGGTCAATGCCAACACCGCCGAGGCCGAAGTGCTGGCTGCGGTGATCGACAAGCTGCCGCTGGACCGCGCCCGCGAACTGGTGCGCCAGCGCGACCGCGCCTTCTTCAACAATATCGGCGACCTGCAGACGCAATTGCGCACGCTGGCGCCGCAGGCGGACCCGAACGCCGCCACCAGCACGCTGGACGTGCGCACCCACTATTTCCTCGTCTACGGACTGATTCGTCATGAGCGCGCCAGCCGCATGCAGGTCTCACTGGTCTACCGCGGCGAAGTCCTGGGCAACGCCAACACCACCCGGGTGGTCTGGGTGCGCGATATCGACCGCATGCCCGAGCCGCGTTAAGGCACCCGCGCCCCGGCCACGAGTGTGGTTCCGGGCTCGCGGCAACGCCGCTGCCGGTGTCGCGGCGACGCGCCCAAGCGTCCCCGGCGACGCCGGCCCGCGCGGTTTTCGAGCGTTTGCCAACGGAAGTCTGACAGATACGTATTGACGCCAATTCGTCACACAGGCAAGGTATGCTCCGGCCCGGCGGAACCGTGGTCCCATGGGCCCTGGCTCCGCGCCTGTACGGTGCTGCCGGCAGCCATGCTGGGCGTCTGTCATCCATGCGGCGCGGTCCGCTGCACCGGTCACCAGCCCCCGCTATCGTTCATTGATGCCATGATTGGCGCAGTAGCAAGGAAATCTTGAGCACCACCCTGTACGTCCGCCTGCCGCATCGGCCGCACGACCAGCCGCAACCCTGGCACTTCGGTGCCCTGCCGTTTGCCCTGGTGCGCACGGCCGTCGCCGAGCGCGGCCGCCGGCATGGCCCCCAAACGGCCTGGCAGCTGTTGCGCGAAGGCCACGCTGCCATCTCCGAACTGCCTGCCGCCGACCGCCTGGTCCTGATCATGGCAGCCAGCGACGTTCTGCTGACCGAAGCCACGGTGCCGCCACTGGCGCCGGCGCGCCTCAAGCTGGCGCTGCCGAACCTGGTCGAGGAAGTGCTGGCCACCGACGCCCACCCCTGCCATATCGCCGTTGGCCCCGCCCTTGATGCGGTGACGGGCAAGGCCGCCAGCGGCTCGCACCGGCGCTTGCTGATGGTGACCGACCGCGCCTGGCTGCGTGCCGTGCTGGACGCCTTTGCCGAGCAACGCTACCGCCGCCGCCATGTACTGCCGGCACAGCTTTGCCTGCAGCTGCCGGTAGCAGCTGCCGAGACGGCGGCCGACGTGACTGCCGATACGCCTGCCGCCGACACCACGGCCATGGCGGCACTGGCGCTCGAAGCCGCCACCCTGATCAGCGCATCACCCCTGTTTGAAACGGAAGGCGTATCCGTGCCGGCCGATATCTCGCGCTACTGGCAACTGACCGTGCGCAGCAGCGAGTACGCCGGCTACGGCCTGCTGCTCGACTCCGACGCGCTGGGCACCTGGCAGGGACTCGCCCCGGCCGGCGACTGGTACGCCTCGGCGGAGGCCATGGCACAAGTGGCGCCCCAGGGCGCGCACCCGCTCGACTGGAAGCTATGGATCGAAGGAGCGCAGGCCAGCCTGCACGATCCCTCCCTCGACCTGGCCCAGTTCGAATTTGCCCAGGGCCGCGCCGATCGCTGGAACCTCAAGGCCTGGCGCCTGCCGGTGGCGCTGGCCGCGGGCCTGGTGCTGATCCAGATGATCGGCATGAACGTCCAGTGGCTGCTGCTCCACCAGGAACAGCAACGGCTGGTGGCCAGGCAGGAAGAGACGCTGCGCAGCACTTTCCCGCAAATCCCGGTGGTGATTGATCCGCCGCTGCAGATGCGGCGCCAGGTCGACCAGCTCCGCCTGGCCAGCGGCCGCAGCACGCCGGACGATTTCCTGCCGCTGGCCGACCGCTTCGGCCAGGCCACAAGCCAGCTTGCGCCGGATGCACTGCTGGCGCTCGAATACCGCGGGCATACCCTGTTTGCCACGCTCAAGCCCGGCACCGACACCAACGCGCTGCGCGGTGCGGCGCGCCAGGCCGGGCTGGCAATGGAAGCAGACAACAGCCCGCCCGACGCCGCGCGCGGCAACGCACCGGCCGGCACGCGCTGGTCGATCAAGCCCAACCTGTGAGCGCGGACCGCCAAGTGAATCTGATGAAAGACACAGCACCGAAACCCGGCCCTGGCGCCTCCCAGCGCAGCCCGGCCGGCCGTGCGCGCGCCGCGCAGCGGCTGGCACGCCTGCGGCCGCGCGTGCCACAGCGCTGGCAGGAACGTTTCGACGCGTTCTGGTCGGCGCGCAACCCGCGTGAACAGGCCATCCTGGCCGGCGGTAGCGCTGTGCTGGCGCTAGTCATCGGCTACACCGTCCTGTGGGAACCCGCCGCCGACGGCCGCAGCAAGCTGCAGCGCAGCCTGCCGCAGTTGCGCAGCGACCTGGCCGAGATGGAAACGCTGGCGCAGGAGGCGCGCGGACTGGCAGCCAGCCCGGCCCCATCGCTGCGCGGCGAGGCTTTGAATCAGGCGCTGCAGGAGAGCCTCGCCCAATATGGCCTCAAGGCCATCCGCCTGGTCAGCACCGGCGACAACAGCGTGCAGGTCCAGCTCGACAAGGTGCCGTTCGGCTCGGTCGCGAGCTGGCTGCAGGACGTGCGTCAGCAGCACCGCCTCAAGGTGATCGATACCCGTATCGTCTACGTGGGCGCCACCGCCATGGTCAATGTCACGGCGACCCTGCAAGGCCCCACCGGCAATCCGGGCGGGCGCGGCTGATGGCGCGCCTGGAAGCCCTCAGACTGGCCCGCCACCGCGCCCGCAGCCCCCATGGCTGGCGGCGCGCGGGCTGGCTGGCGCTCGGCTGCGTGACCTTGGCACTGACCGTGCTCGCGGCATTCCCCGCGGCATGGATCGCCGATAGCATCGCCAGCCGCAGCCAGCGCCGCGTGCTCCTGGCCGATGCCGATGGCTCGATCTGGAACGGCAGCGCCACCCTGGCGCTGTCGGCAGGCGCCGGCAGCGAGACCGCCACCGTGCTGCCCGGCCGCCTGCAATGGTCGGTGGCATTCTGGCCGTTGCTGACCGGCACCCTGCGCATGGTGGTGACCCACTCGGAGGCCATGAGCAGCCCGGTGGGCGTGGCGGTCACGCCATTCGGCTGGACCGCGCAAGCCGGCACCATCCGCCTGCCCGCATCGCTGCTTGAGGGCATCGGCGCGCCGTTCAACACACTGCGCCCGGACGGACTGATGCGCATCGACTGGTCCACGCTGCAAGGCCGCTTCTTTGGCCAGCCCGGCAAGCCGGGCGGCGCTGCCGGCGTGACAGGCCACATGACCCTGCGCCTCGACCAAGTATCATCGGCTGTCAGCCGCCTGCGCCCGCTCGGCAGCTACCGCGCCGAAATCGACTGGGCCGGCGCCGACGGCAAGCTGCAACTGACTACCCTCGCCGGGCCGCTGCACCTGCAAGGCAACGGCACCCTGGGCCGCCACGCGCGTTTCGAGGGCACGGCCCGTGCCGACCCCGACGCCGCTAAGCAATTGGTAGGCCTGTTGAGCCTGCTGGGACGACGTGAGGACAATGTGACACGGCTGCGCTTCTGACCCCGGCGGCGGCGCGAAACCTTCGCGCCGCCGCCCGCAGCCCGGAACCGAATATGAAAACCCAAGCCCTTCGACCTTCGCTCAAGACCCGCTGCGCCCGCGCCACCGCGCTGCTATGCGGCCTCTCCCTGCTGGCACCCGCGCCGCTGTGGGCCCAGCAACCGAGCCAGCCCGCGGCCCAGCCCGGCCAGCCGCCCGACCTGACCCCGCGCAACCGCGACCAGGTCGTGCTCAATTTCGTCAACGCCGACCTGGAGTCGGTGGTGAAGGCGGTGGGACAGGCCACCGGCAAGAACTTCGTCATCGACCCGCGCGTCAAGGGCTCCGTGAACCTGGTGACCGAACAGCCGGTGTCGCGCTCGCAGGCGCTCGAAACGCTGGGCTCGGTGCTGCGCATGCAGGGCTACGCGATGGTCGAGAGCAACGGCTTCACCAAGGTGGTGCCGGAAGCCGACGCCAAGCTGCAGGGCTCGCCGATCGTGATCGGCGGTGGCAGGTCGCGCGGCGACCAGGTGGTGACCCAGGTCTTCCGCCTCAACTATGAGTCAGCCAACAACCTGGTGCCGGTGCTGCGGCCGATGATCGCGCCCAACAACACCATCACTGCCTACCCGGCCAACAACACGCTGGTCATTACCGACTACGCGGAAAACCTGCAGCGCCTGGCCCGCATCATTGCCGCCATCGACGCGCCAGCCTCGGGCGAGGTCGAGCTGGTTCCGCTCAGGAATGCCATCGCCAGCGATACCGCGCTGGTGCTGCAAAAGCTGCTTGACCCCAGCGCCGCCGGTGCCGCTGGCGGCGCCGCGGCCGGCGCGGATGCCAGCCTGCGCACTTCGGTGGTGGCGGAGCCACGCAGCAATTCGCTGATGATCCGTGCCTCGAGCCGGGCACGCCTGCAGCAAGCGCGCCAGCTCATCGAGAAGCTCGACCAGCCCTACGCGCGTCCGGGCAATATCTGGGTGGTGCCGCTGAAAAACGCAGAAGCCACCAAGCTGGCGCAAACGCTGCGCGCCATCGTGGCGGCCGACAGTTCCTTCAACTCCAGCCAGTCCGGCACGCCTGGCGCTGCCGGCGCGGGCGCCACCGGCAGCACCGGGCTGCTCAACACCGCGACGCCGACCAGCGGCCAGTACACCGGCGGCACCACCGGCACTTCGCGCAGCGGCTCCGGATCCGGATCTGGCTTCGGCTCCGGCGGTTCGGCATTCGCGAACTCGTTCGCCACCAACACGTTGCCGACCACCGGGGGCATCATCCAGGCCGACCCGGCCACCAACTCGCTGATCATCACGGCCACAGAACCGGTCTACCGCAACCTGCGCACAGTGATCGATGACCTGGATGCGCGGCGCGCACAGGTCTATATCGAGTCGATGATCGTGGAGGTGTCGTCCACCCAGACCGGCCAGCTCGGCATCCAGTGGCAAGGCCTGATCAACTCACGCGGCAGCAATACCAACGTCTTTGCCGGCACCAACTTCGGCACCGGCGGCCAGAACATCATCAACCTGACCGGCGCTGCCGCCGCCATCAACGCAGGCGGTGTGGCAGCCATTCCTTCGGTCTCGGGCCTGGTACCGGACCTGGCCGGCCTGAACCTCGGCCTGGTCAACAAGGCGATGGGCCTGGGCGCCCTGCTGCACGCGCTTGGCGCCGACGGCAGTGTCAACCTGCTGTCCACCCCGAACCTGATCACGCTGGAAAACGAGGAAGCCAAGATCCTGATCGGCCAGAACATCCCGATCACCACCGGCTCGTATGCGCAGACCGGCAGCGCGGCGACAGTCACGCCGTTCCAGACCTTCGACCGCAAGGACGTCGGCATCACGCTGCGGGTCAAGCCGCAGATCACCGACGGCGGGCTGGTGAAGATGCAGATCTACCAGGAGTCGTCGTCCGTGGTGCAAGGCACCGCCACCCTCACCCAGGGGCCTACCACCAATGTGCGTTCAATCGAAACCAATGTGCTGGTCGACGACGGCCAGATCATCGTGCTGGGCGGCCTGATCGAAGACACTTATGGCGACGGCGTGCAGAAGGTCCCGGGCCTGGGCGACCTGCCGCTGATCGGCGGGCTGTTCCGCTACGAGAACAAGAACCGTGGCAAGACCAACCTGCTGGTGTTCCTGCGGCCGTACGTGATGCGCACCGCCGGCGCCACCGACCGCCTGACGCAGGACCGCTACGACTACATGCGCACCCTGCAGCAAGGCTTTGTGTCGCCCAACATCATGGTGCGCGACGGCAATACGCCGGTGCTGCCGCCGGCCGATGCGCCGATGTCGCCCTTCGTCGATCCGCGCTCGCGCGTGCCGGTGCCGGGTCCGCTGCCGCTGGAACAGACGCTGCCGCAATCGCAGCAGCAACCGCAACAGCAACAACAGCAGCAGCCCCGCACGCAGAACCCGTCGGGCAATGGCACGCCACTGCCGGGTGTCAACCTTGGCAACGCGACGGTGGATTCCACCCGCGCGGTGAACTGAGACAGGACATGGCAACAAGCATCGCTCCCGCCGCAGCGTCCGACGACGCGCTGGAGCCACCGTCGACCATCGCCGCGCGGCTGGTCTCGTACGGCTTCGCGCGCGAGGCGCGCCTGCTGATCGCGCACCAGCGCGCCGATGGCCTGGAGGTGTGGGTCAGCCGCGCCACTTCGCCCGCCGCGCTGGCCGAAGTGGCGCGCGTGCACGGGCCGTTGCGCCTGCGCGTGCTGGAACCCGAGGCGCTCGAACTTGCCATGTCCGAAGCATATAACCGCCAGGACAGCGGCAGCGCCGCCCAAGTGGTTGGCGAGGTGGAAGGCGAGGTCGACCTGTCGCGGCTGATGCAGGACATTCCCGCGGTGGAAGACCTGCTTGAATCCGAGGACGACGCGCCCATCATCCGCATGATCAACGCGCTGCTCACCCAGGCCGCGCGCGAAGGTGCCTCCGATATCCATATCGAGCCCTTCGAGTCTTCCTCGGTGGTGCGCTTTCGCGTGGACGGCACGCTGCGCGACGTGGTGCGCCCGAAAAAGGCGCTGCACGGCGCGCTGATTTCGCGCATCAAGATCATGGCGCAGCTCGACATCGCGGAAAAGCGCCTGCCGCAGGACGGCCGCATCACGCTGCGCGTGGGCGGACGTCCCGTGGACGTGCGCGTCTCCACCCTGCCCACCGGCCACGGCGAACGCGCGGTGTTGCGTCTGCTGGACAAGGAAGCCGGCCGCCTTGACCTGGCCAAGCTCGGCATGGCGCCGGGCACGCTGGCCGGCTTCGATCACCTGATCCGCCAGCCGCATGGCATCGTCCTGGTGACGGGACCAACCGGCTCGGGCAAGACCACCACGCTGTACGCCGCGCTGTCGCGGCTCGATTCGCGCACCACCAACATCATGACGGTGGAGGACCCGATCGAGTACGACCTGGACGGCATCGGCCAGACCCAGGTCAACCCGCGCATCGACATGACCTTCGGCAAGGCGCTGCGGGCTATCCTGCGCCAGGATCCGGACGTGGTGATGATCGGTGAAATCCGTGACCTGGAAACCGCACAGATCGCGGTGCAGGCATCGCTGACCGGCCACCTGGTTCTGGCCACGCTGCACACCAACGATTCCGCCTCGGCGGTCACGCGCCTGGTCGACATGGGCATCGAGCCGTTCCTGCTGTCGTCGTCGCTGCTCGGCGTGCTGGCGCAGCGGCTGGTACGCCGGCTCTGCCAGCACTGCAAGCGCGAGGAGCTGGTCGAGGTCACGCCCGAGGCAGCCGAAGTGCTGCTTGCGCAAGGCAAACCGCTGCAACGCATCTGGCATGCCGTGGGCTGCGACAAATGCGGCCACTCCGGATATCAGGGCCGCATGGGCGTGTACGAGTTGCTGACCGTCGACGACGAAATCCGCACCATGATTCACCGCCAGGCGGCCGAATCGGAAATCAAGAAGGTGGCTTTGGAGGGTGGCATGCACACCATGCGCCAGGATGCGCAGCGCTGGATCGATTCCGGCGCCACGGCGCTGGAAGAAGTGCTGCGCGTGACGCGCGCCTAAGGGACGAGCCGCATCCATGCCAGCCTATCGTTACGAGGCAGTCGACGCCGCCGGCAAGACCGACCGCGGGGTGATCGAGGCCGACAGCCCCAAGCAAGCCCGCGGCCACCTGCGCGCGCGCGGCCTGACGCCGCTAAACGTCGATCCGCTGGCGGGCGTCGGCGGTGTGCAAAAGAGCAGCACCGCGGCTTTCGTGCGCAGGCTCTCCACGCAGGAACAGGCGCTGTTCACGCGCCAGCTCGCCAGCCTGATCGTGGCCGGGCTGCCGCTGGACGAAGCACTGGCGGCGCTGGCGGACCAGGCCGAGCGCAGCTATGTGCACGAACTGCTGGCCGGCATCCGCGCCGATGTGGTCGGCGGCAGTTCGCTCTCGGCGGCGCTGCAGCATCATCCGCGCGATTTTCCGGATATCTACCGCGCGCTGGTCTCCGCCGGCGAGCACTCGGGCCACCTCGGGCTGGTGCTGGAAAAGCTGGCCGACTATATCGAGACGCGCAACACGCTGACCTCCAAGATCCGGCTGGCCTTCACCTATCCCGCCATCGTTACCGTGGTGGCCTTCGCCATCGTGATCTTCCTGCTGTCCTACGTGGTGCCGCAGGTGGTAAGCGTATTCGCCAACACCAAGCAGAAGTTGCCGACACTGACCATCATCATGCTGGCGCTGTCGGATTTCGTGCGCAACTGGTGGTGGGCCGCGCTGGCGTTCATTGTGGCCGTAAGCCTGGGGATACGCAGTCTGCTGCGGCAGCCCGGTGTGCGCCTGGAGTGGCACCGCTGGCTGCTGACCGCGCCGCTGGTCGGCAAGCTGATCCGGGGCTACAACACCGCGCGCTTCGCCAGCACGCTGGCGATTCTCGTCTCGGCCGGCGTGCCCATCCTGCGCAGCTTGCAGGCAGCCGGCGAAACACTGACCAACGAGGCACTCAAGGCCAACGTGGACGATGCCACCATGCGCGTGCGCGAAGGCGCCTCGCTGGCGCGCGCGCTGGCGGCGCAGAACCAGTTTCCCTCGGTGCTGGTGCATCTGATCCGCTCCGGCGAAGCCACCGGCAACCTGCCGATCATGCTGGAGCGCGCGGCGCAGGGCGAAGGCGCGGAGCTGGAGCGCCGCACGCTGTTCCTCACCAGCCTGCTGGAGCCGCTCCTGATCCTCAGCATGGGCGTGGTGGTGCTGCTGATCGTGCTGGCGGTGCTGATGCCGATTATCGAGATCAATCAGCTGGTGCGGTAGGGCCACGCTTTGCCGCGCAAGCGGGCGAAATGCAAAACGGCGCCCGAAGGCGCCGTTTTGCGTTTTGCATTTCTTGTTTCTAATGAGGCTTGGGAGCCGAAGCCACCCGCAAAGGCGTACTTCGGCTTCACCGCCCATAGCCTATTCGGCAGCCTTGGCGGCCTTCTTCGGCGCGCGCTTGGCAGGTGCCGCGGCGGCGGCCTTCCTGGCTGCCGGCGCCTTTTTGGTTGCCGGCGCTTTCTTCGCGGGCGCAGCTGCCTTCTTGGCGGGAGCCGCAGCCTTCTTGGCTGCTACCTTTTTGGCGGGCGCGGCAGCCTTCTTGGCCCGGGCCGGCGCCTTGGCTTTTGCCTTGGTCTCTGGCTCGCTCGCTTCGACGGCTTCAGCCGTTTCCACCTCTTCCCCGGCTTCCGTGGCTTCCGTGGCTTCCGTGGCT
>NZ_JFJV02000063.1:28082-28662 GCF_000611145.1 Cupriavidus sp. SK-3
ACCGATTCGACGGCTTCGATCACCTCGGCAGCTTCGATCGGCTCGAATGCCTCTGGCACTTCGACAAACTCGACCACCTCGACGACTTCGATTGCCTCCACGACCGGCGCTACCACCGTCGCGGACGGCGCCACGAAGATCGAGCGGTCGATCGGCCACGGGATCTCGCTCAGCGTGACCTCAGGCTTGGGCGGTCGGCGGCGGCGCGCACCGTTCGTATCGCCGGACTCGATTTCCGTCTGTTCATCTGCCTGCTGCTCATCGCCATCGAGGGCCAGCGCTTCACGCTCCAGGGCATCCATTGGATCGACCACGAAGGTGGCGACAGGCTGGCTCACGGGTGCGGGAGCAGCGAGTTCGGGCAGCGGTGCGGGCTGGACGGGCAGCGCCGGCTGCTGCGCAGGCGCCGGGCGCGATCCGTACTGTTGCTGGGAAGCCTGGCGATCATCGCCTTGACGACCATCGCCGCGACGGTTGTCGTTACGGCGACCGCGCTTATCGCGCCGCTCGCGGCTCTCACCCTGGCGGTTCTCCTCCTGGCGGTTCTCACCCTGGCGGCTCTCGCCCTGGCGGCTCTCGC
>NZ_JFJV02000063.1:28684-63827 GCF_000611145.1 Cupriavidus sp. SK-3
TTGGCGGTTCTCACCCTGGCGGTTCTCGCCCTGGCGGCTCTCGCCCTGGCGGCTCTCGCCCTGGCGGTTCTCACCCTGGCGGTTCTCGCCCTGACGGTTCTCGCCCTGACGGCTCTCGCCCTGACGGTTCTCACCCTGGCGGTCTTCACCTTGACGAGCCTCGCCCTCACCCGGCTTCGAACGGCGCTTCAGCCGCACCCACAGCGTCTTGTTGTTACCGCCGTTGCGAGTCTCGACTTCGAACAGGCCGGTGGCAGCCACCAGCTCGGAGAGCTTGCCGTAGCCATAGTTGCGCGAATCGAACTCGGGTGCCTGCTTGGCGATATGGTTGCCCATGCCGCCGAGCGTGGCCCAGCCCTCTTCGTCCGAAACCGCTTGCGAGGCGCTTTGCAGCAGGCGCACCAGGCGCGAATCCTGGCGCAGCTCACCGCTGTTGCGCTTGCGCGCGGGCGCGGCGGCACCGTCGGATTCCGTATCGGTGTCGGCATCGCTGTCGCTGCGCAGCACGTCGGCAAAAATAAACTTGTCGCAGGCCGTGACGAATGGCTTGGGCGTCTTGCGTTCGCCGAAGCCGTACACGGTCAGCCCCTGCTCGCGGATACGCGAGGCCAGGCGGGTGAAATCGCTGTCGCTGGAAACAATGCAGAAGCCGTCGAAGCGGCCTGTGTACAGCAGGTCCATCGCGTCGATGATCATCGCGCTGTCGGTGGCGTTCTTGCCTACCGTGTAGCGGAACTGCTGGATCGGCTGGATGGAGTGCGAGAGCAGGCGCTCCTTCCAGCCGGCAAGGTTGGGCTTGGTCCAGTCGCCGTAGATCCGCTTGACGGCGGCCACGCCGTACTTGGCGACTTCGGCCAGCAGGCCTTCGACGATGGCGGGCGCCGCATTGTCGGCGTCGATCAGCACAGCCAGGGTCGCAGTGCCCTGGCGGGAGGAAATAGTCATGTTGGGTCCTGGAGGCCGGTCGGCCTCGGATGGGGCGGGTTGCACCACGGCGTGATCCCTTGGGATATGACGCCCGGCTCGCATCTGCCCGTTTGTTGCGTAAACCTGTTTGCAACGCAGTGTACACGCGAAGCGTGTCCATACGGGAAACCACGCCCCGGGCAGCCGCACTTTTTGCTGCATCGCAAGGTGCCGCGCCCTCCGGCGCGGTGCTACCATGCGCCAAAGAGACACGGCCGTTTTCCGCCTTCACAAGAGGCGGCTCACGGTCGCCCACAACTGAAGTGAGTCGGCGATCCCGACTGCATGCCCCATAGAGGAGCACCTATGAATGCCCCACTGACCCCTCCGGTCAGCGACGCCATCCGCCGCGCGCTCGAAAACGTTTCCCTCGAAGATAAATACACGCTGGAACGCGGCCGCGTCTATATCAGCGGCACGCAGGCCCTGGTACGCCTGCCGATGTTGCAACGCGAGCGCGACCGCGCCGCCGGCCTGAACACCGCGGGCTTTATCTCCGGCTATCGCGGCTCGCCGCTGGGCGCGCTGGACCAGTCGCTGTGGAAGGCCAAGCAGCACCTCGCCGCGCACGACATCGTGTTCCAGGCGGGATTGAACGAGGATCTGGCCGCCACTTCCGTATGGGGCTCGCAGCAGGTCAATATGTACCCGGACGCCAGGTTCGAAGGCGTATTCGGCATGTGGTACGGCAAAGGTCCGGGCGTGGACCGCACCAGCGACGTCTTCAAGCACGCCAACTCCGCCGGCTCCTCGAAGCACGGCGGCGTGCTGGTGCTGGCGGGCGACGACCACGCGGCCAAATCGTCCACGCTGGCGCACCAGTCCGAGCACATCTTCAAGGCTTGCGGCTTGCCGGTGCTCTACCCCTCGAACGTGCAGGAATACCTCGACTACGGCCTGCACGCCTGGGCCATGAGCCGCTACTCCGGCCTGTGGGTGTCGATGAAGTGCGTGACCGATGTGGTGGAATCGTCCGCCTCGGTGGAACTGGATCCGCACCGCGTGGAAATCGTGCTGCCGGAGGATTTCATCCTGCCGCCGGGCGGCCTCAATATCCGCTGGCCCGATCCGCCGCTGGAACAGGAAGCGCGCCTGCTGGACTACAAGTGGTACGCCGGCCTGGCCTATGTGCGCGCCAACAAGATCGACCGCATCGAGATCGATTCGCCGCATGCCCGCTTCGGCATCATGACGGGCGGCAAGGCCTATCTCGACACGCGCCAGGCGCTGGCCAACCTGGGCCTGGACGACGAGACCTGCGCGCGCATCGGCATCCGCCTGTACAAGGTAGGCTGCGTGTGGCCGCTGGAAGCGCACGGCGCGCGCGCCTTTGCCGAAGGCCTGCAGGAAATCCTGGTGGTCGAGGAAAAGCGCCAGATCATGGAGTACGCGCTCAAGGAAGAGCTGTACAACTGGCGCGACGATGTGCGCCCCAAGGTCTACGGCAAGTTTGACGAAAAGGACAACGCGGGCGGCGAATGGTCGATCCCGCAGAGCAACTGGCTGCTGCCGGCGCACTATGAACTGTCGCCCGCCATCATCGCGCGCGCCATCGCCACCCGGCTCGAAAAGTTCGAACTGCCGTCGGACGTGCGCGCCCGCATTGCCGCGCGCATCGCGGTGATCGAGGCCAAGGAAAAGGCCATGGCCGTGCCGCGCGTGGCGGCCGAGCGCAAGCCCTGGTTCTGCTCGGGCTGCCCGCACAATACGTCGACCAACGTGCCCGAAGGCTCGCGCGCGCTGGCCGGCATCGGCTGCCATTACATGACGGTGTGGATGGACCGCAGCACCAGCACCTTCAGCCAGATGGGCGGCGAAGGCGTGGCATGGATCGGGCAGGCACCCTTCGCCGGCGACAAGCATGTGTTCGCCAACCTGGGCGACGGCACCTACTTCCACTCCGGACTGCTGGCGATCCGCGCATCCATCGCGGCGGGCGTCAACATCACCTACAAGATCCTCTACAACGACGCGGTGGCCATGACCGGCGGCCAGCCCGTCGACGGCAAGCTGTCTGTGCAGGACGTGGCCTTCCAGGTCGCGGCCGAAGGCGCGAAGAAGATCGTCGTCGTCACCGACGAGCCAGAGAAATACAGCGCCGCCATCAAGCTGCCGCAAGGCGTGGAAGTGCATCACCGCGACCAGCTCGACAGGATCCAGCGCGAACTGCGCGAGGTGCCCGGCGCCACCATCCTGATCTACGACCAGACCTGCGCCACCGAGAAGCGGCGCCGCCGCAAGCGCGGCACTTACCCCGATCCGGCAAAGCGGGCCTTCATCAACGACGCGGTCTGCGAAGGCTGTGGCGATTGCTCGGTGAAGTCCAACTGCCTGTCGGTGGAACCGCTGGAAACGGAGCTTGGCACCAAGCGCCAGATCAACCAGTCATCGTGCAACAAGGACTTCTCGTGCGTCAACGGCTTCTGCCCGAGCTTTGTCACGGCGGAAGGCGCGCAGGTGAAGAAGCCCGAGCGCCACGGCGTGTCGCTGGACAACCTTCCTGCATTGCCGGAGCCGGCGCTGCCTGGACTTGACCATCCCTTCGGCGTGCTGGTCACGGGCGTAGGCGGCACCGGCGTCGTCACCATCGGCGGCCTGCTCGGCATGGCGGCGCACCTGGAGAACAAGGGCGTGACCGTGCTCGACATGGCGGGCCTGGCGCAGAAAGGCGGTGCGGTGCTGTCGCACGTGCAGATCGCCGCGCATCCCGACCAGCTCCACGCCACCCGCATCGCCATGGGCGAGGCGGACCTGGTGATCGGCTGCGACGCCATCGTCAGCGCCATCGACGATGTCATCTCCAAGACCCAGGTCGGGCGCACGCGTGCCGTCATCAACACCGCGCAGACGCCCACCGCCGAGTTCATCAAGAACCCCAAGTGGCAGTTCCCCGGCCTGTCGGCGGAACAGGATGTGCGCAACGCGGTCGGCGAAGCTTGCGACTTCATCAACGCCAGCGGCCTGGCCGTGGCGCTGATCGGCGATGCCATCTTTACCAACCCGCTGGTGCTGGGCTACGCCTGGCAAAAGGGATGGCTGCCGCTATCGCTGGACGCACTGGTGCGGGCCATCGAACTCAACGGCACGGCGGTGGAAAAGAACAAGGCGGCATTCGACTGGGGCCGCCACATGGCGCACGACCCTGAGCATGTGCTGTCGCTCACCGGCAAACTGCGCAGCACCGCCGAAGGCGCCGAGGTAGTCAAGCTGCCCACCTCCTCCGGCGCCATGCTGGAAAAGCTGATCGCGCACCGCGCCGAACACCTGACTGCCTATCAGGATGCGGCATACGCGCAAACCTTCCGTGATGCGGTGAACCGTGTGCGCGCGGCGGAAAGCGCGCTGGTCGGCAACGGCAAGCCGTTGCCGCTGACCGAAGCGGCGGCACGCAATCTCGCCAAGCTGATGGCCTACAAGGACGAGTACGAAGTCGCGCGGCTTTATACCGACCCGGTCTTCCTCGACAAGCTGCGCAACCAGTTCGAAGGCGAGCCCGGTCGCGACTACCAGCTCAATTTCTGGCTGGCGCCACCGCTGATGGCCAAGCGCGATGAGAAGGGGCATCTGGTAAAGCGCCGCTTCGGCCCGTCCACGATGAAGCTCTTCGGCGTGCTCGCCAGGCTGAAAGGCCTGCGCGGCGGCGTGTTCGATGTGTTCGGCAAGACCGCCGAGCGCCGCACCGAACGTGCGCTGATCGGCGAGTATCGTGCGTTGCTGGAGGAGCTGACGCGTGGTTTGAGCACAGCCAATCACGCGACGGCGATCACGCTGGCCAGCCTGCCCGACGACATTCGCGGCTTCGGGCACGTCAAGGACGACAACCTGGCGAAGGTGCGTACGCGCTGGACGGCACTGCTTGAGCAGTTCCGGCATCCGGAGACGGCGCAGCAGGTGGCTTGAGTTTCAGGTTGAACGGAGCGCTGCCGCGATGGGGCGCTTCGGTTGCTGTCGGACCCCACATTTTTTGGAGATGTGGGGTCTTTTTGTTTCTGGCGTGGTTGCTGTTGTAGCCACTACCTGCTTCGCACGGCAAGATGGCACCACGTGTCTCGTTATGCGGAACTCAGTGACGCGCATACCGCAGCGCCTGAATCGCATCGGACGACTTCTTCGTCTGCTGACTGTCAAACTTGGCCCTTACTGGTGGGCGATGCCACTATCCTCTGGCATCGGCAGCCCAGTGAACCTCACCCTATGCGTAGGCATGTCTCCGCCGTTTGGAAACTCGATAACCGACCTGAAGCCAACCGTTCAGGCATTTGCCTTGCGATCCGGCTTGTCGAAGAAGACGTCGATGGGCACGAAGTGCCATTGCGCGGCTTCCGGGTCGTAGAGGGCAACCTGGTTGACTTGCGCGCCC
This sequence comes from Cupriavidus sp. SK-3, assembly GCF_000611145.1. NCBI lineage: Bacteria > Pseudomonadati > Pseudomonadota > Betaproteobacteria > Burkholderiales > Burkholderiaceae > Cupriavidus > Cupriavidus sp. SK-3. The sequence continues at coordinate 34,011 of NZ_JFJV02000063.1, forward strand.
ACGGAGACCGTTCCCGGCATGCGCTGTATGGCCAGCGCCACGGCCTGATGCCGTTGCTGTTCCGTCCAGGTTTCCAGCAGGCAATGCGAATCCGCGTGCGCGAACAGCCCGGCGTGTTCGCGCAGGCGTTCGTACCTGGCAATGCCGCTCCGGTCGACCTCGAGATCGATGGCATCGCGCCGCGCTGGCGGGATCTCTTCGGTCTGCACCATGCAAACGCTGGCGAGCGCTCCTTTGCGGCGGACCACGATGCGGCCGTCGCTCGCAGCCCAGCCGCAGTGCAGGTTGATATGGAGCTTTCCTCCGCTATCCCGGATCAGCGTCCGGGGATCGAAAGCCGCCGCATGCACGACTTGATACGGCTTGCCTGGGCTAGACACGAACGCGGCGTTCAGCAGTGCGTCAAAGGGCGAGATATGGACGGCCAGTGCCGAGCCGGCATCGGCATTGCCCTCCTCCAGGAATTCGCATGAGGTGTTGCACCAGTCCGGCTGGCCCTCCCGTGGCGCGTAGTTGACCAGCACGAACAGGGCTGGCCGGGTATGCAGAACGTGCCCGCATGGGCGAAAGGGCGTGTTTGGGGGAGTATTGGGTAGCGTCATTTGAGTGCACCTCCTATGAGTGAAATTTGGAGTGCCTCAATCTTTACTCAATACGGCGCGAGCGTTGGTTGGGAAATTTCTGATTTTGCTCGGGGATTGAGCAAAGGCGGGACGACGAAGCGTCCGGCGTGCTTGAATTCAACAAGGCGCGGCATCGCCCTTTAGTGTCGGGGAAAGCATCCTGGATGCCGTCCGAGACGAGCTTTGTAGCGATGGACCGCGTGATGCGGCCAGCTTGACTGAAAGCAAGCCAAGCGATGTGGTAGAGCAGATAGCACTACTGGAGGCGCATGAAACCAGAATTCAGCCTGTTGCAGATGAGAGATGTTTGGATTGATGCCTACAAATATGGCGACATCGATCAGTTGGATTTCGTGCAGAGCGCCCATTTCATTGTGAAGCGAGGCGAGACGATCCTGACCAAGCAGCAACAACTTGGACACATACGTACACGCTTGGCTGCAAACGCATGGCGCGCTGACGAATTGAACGCGCACGATGAAACAAAAGACGTGATGGAGCACGCCGAGTGGGCAACGATCTCCGGCACCGGTTCAATGAGGCAGAACGGGAGGGTGCTCTCCCGATTCCGGTTTCTGGAACTCTGGCTGGTCAGTGACGGGCGATGGCAGGTCGCCGCATTGTGTTATGAGGATGCCGGCAACCGTGAGGCATCGAGCTAGCCTTGTTTCCCCACGCCGAACGCATGCCGCTATACGACTCGGCGCGGGAAACGCCTGCGTCAGCGTCTGCTAGCCGCCAGGCACGCCATGCACGATGGAAGGGGTAGAGACATTGCTGACGCAGCAATATCAGCCGTCCCGATGCTTCAACGCGAACAGCGTCATCCCCCAGAACGGCACCCACCAGATCAGGTCGCTGCACAGCACGAACAGGCCGCTGCGCCATTCGAAGACGCCAGTCAGCGCTCCGTGCAGGAAGCCCAGCGGCCCCAGCGTCTTGCCCACCAGGCCCACCACCACCAGCGGCCAGTAGCGCAGCATGTCCTGCGCCGCAATCCAGTAGCCCAGCGCGTAGACGCCAACCATCATGCCGATGCAGCGGATCATGGCGTCAGGCGTGGCCGGCATGCCCAGCCAGTCGAAGATCTGCGACGGCCACAGGCTCAGTGCAATGGCATAGAGCAGGTTATAGAGTGCTGCCAGCCGCAGTACGGCGGGCATCCACGCCGGTACGCGGGGCAGGCTGACGGACGCATTGCGCCCGACAGTTGGATGGGACTTCATTCCACATTCTCCAGGTCAGTATCAGGTTCAGGTTCGCGGATGGCGAGCACGCCGTCGTAGCGCAGCAGGTAGCCCAGGCGCGGCGCCCATATGCGCACGTCGCAGCGATAACGGTCCGCATCCAGTGCGCGTTCGCTGGCCAGCACGTGCAGCCACGGCACGGTCAGGCCGAACAGGCTGACGCCGCGGCTGGCCTGCCGCAGCCGCCCGGCGCTGTCGACACGCGTCGCCAGCACGATGGCCAGCGGCCCCATGCGTTCCGTCACCTGCCCGGCCCGCGCGAGCCGCATACGGCTCGCCACGATGTGCCCGCCGATGCTGCGGTGCCAGCGCTCCCCGGCGGGCTCCGGCGAGATGCTCACAAGGCACGCCGCCGCCGCCGCGGGCCGGGGCAGCGCCGACAGCCGCATCAACGCGCGCAGCCAGCGCCGCGCGCTCCAGCGCACTCTCAGCGTGCCGCGCAGGTGCACGCCCTCGGCACGATGCACGTGCTGCAGCACCGGCGGCAGGCTGGCAAGGGCGGCACCCAGCATGGTCTCGTACAGGCTTTGAGGACTAGCGTCCGTGCCATGCGCGGCGAGCGTGTTCATCCACGTGCCCGCCCGTTTCCGAGCAGGTCCTCCAGCGCCAGCTGCAAGGTCGGGAAGCGGAAGGCATAGCCTTCCTGCTGCAGGCGCGCCGGCGCCGCGCGCAGCCCGTCGAGCAACAGCGTGGCCTGCTCGCCCAGCGCGAGACGCATGGGCCAGGCCGGCGTCGGCATCCAGGCCGGACGGTGCAGCACAGCCGCGGCCGTGCGAACCAGGCCGACCTGCGTGGGAGTCTCCGGTGCCACCAGGTTGTAGATGGCGACGGCGCCCTCGCTTGCCGGCGCCGCTCCACGGCATAGCCACGCGATCACGCCAAGCACGTCGTCGATGTGGACCCAGCTCTGCGCCTGGCGGCCGCTGCCCATCGGGCCGCCGAAGCCCAGCCGCACCGGCATCATCATGGCCGGCAGCGCGCCCTGGTGGCCATAGACCACACCCAGGCGCAGGATGGCCAGCGGAATGCCGAGCCCGGCCACGGCCTGCGCTGCCTGCTCCCATTCCCGGCACAGTTGCGAGGCGAAGATATCCTGCGGCGCGCTGGCTTCGGTACGCTCGCGCAAATCGTCATCGGCCTGGATGCCGTAGTAGCCCACCGCCGATCCGTTGATCAGCAGACGCGGCCGGTGCGTGGCCGACGCGAGCCAGGCAGTCAGCGCGCGGGTGGTGCCCACGCGGCTCTCCACCAGGCTGCGCTTGCGCGCGGCGCTCCAGCGCGAGCCCAGGATAGGTGCGCCGGCGAGGTTCACCACGACATCGAAGCGCGTGGCGGGATCGAGTTCCGCGAGGGCGCCGACGCACGCCGCGCGGCCATCGAACAGCTGCGATGCCACGCGCGGGTTGCGCGCCCAGATCGTGACGCGGTGCCCGTCCGCCAGCAGTGCCCGCACCAGCGCCTGGCCGATGAAACCGGTGCCGCCGGTCAGCAGGAAGGATTGCGCGCGCCGCGCGGTAGCGGCCCCGGCAAAATCGAACGCCGGCACCGTGCCGGCACGGCCGGCAAGCGCGCGGCTCGCCAGCGCATCGCGCACCCCGGACGCCGCCACGCCCAGCGCGAACACGCTCAGCACCCAGCTTTGCCAGCCTTGCGGATTGAAATGCAGGCCGGCCGGCAATTGCCACCATGATTGCGAATGCCACGCCAGCAGGCCGAAGATCACGCCACCGTTGATGGCCAGCACGGTGTGCGTCACCCGCTCGCTCGGCGGCAGGCTGCGGGTCTGGTCCTCCACCACGAAATCGCGCAGCGTCAGCAGGATCTCGATGGCGATGATGCCCCACAGGGGAACCAGCCATGCGCCACCCCACGCAAACCACGCCAGGCCGGCGAACAGCACGCCGTACAGCACCGCCCGGATCGCATGCAGGCGCAGCTCCGGCGCGGCGTTGTGCTGCTGCGGCAGTGCGCAGCGCAGCTCGTGGTGCCAGACGGTATCGAAGGCGCCCATCAATCCCTGCACGATCAGCAGGTTGAGGATGACGGTATGGAGCGTGTCGCTGGCCGGGTCCATCTCAAGCATCCTTAATTACATTAATTTCTGTTAAAAGAGAAATATTAAGTCAAAAAAAAGGCCACCATGGCGGCCGGTTCTTCATGCCTGTGCTATTTGCCAGCTTCGCGGGCGCGCTGGTCGCCACGCACCAGCTTCTGGATGCGCGCGCCCAGTTTCATTACCTTGACCAGTGTGTCGGGCGAGAGCCGCAGCATCTCGTCGCCCCAGCTGCCCAGCGTTTCCATCAGTTGCAGCGTGGCGATGATGCGCTTCTGCACTTCCTTGCTCTCCCTGGCGAAGGCGGGATTGTTCACGCATTCGTGCAAGGCATCGATGGTGGGATCGAACTCGCGCTGCTTGCGCTCGCGCACCACGGTGCGGAACAGGTCCCACACGTCGGTGACGGTCTCGAAGTGATCGCGCCGGTCGCCCATCATGTGCACGGTGCGGATCAGCTTCCAGTTCTGCAGTTCTTTCAGGCTGTTGCTGACGTTGGAGCGCGCGACGTTCAGCGTGTCGGCGATTTCCTCGGCCGGCAGCGGGTGCTCGGCAAGGAATAGCAGGGCGTGAATCTGCGCGACGGTGCGATTGACGCCCCACTTCGAGCCCATTTCGCCCCAGTGCAGGACGAATCGTTGTGCGACCGGTTGAAGTTCCATGCCTGACAGTTTATCCGTTCGGAAATTTCCGTCAAGACAGAAATCCAATTTCAGGCAAGCAGGCTCAGCCCGGCTGCGCCAGCGTGCTTTCGTTTTCCTTCACGTACATCGAGTTGCGCGGACGCGCGAACACCCGCCGCACCATCGGCTCGAAGAAGGACAGCGGCAGCGTGTCGTAGTCCCGCATGAAAGCCGCGCCGTCGTACTTGGCGCAGAACTCGGCGGTGCGTTCGAACAGTTCGGGCTGGCTGCGGAATTGCTCGCGCAGGTTACGGTCGAGACCGAGGTGGTGAAAGAAGTAGTAGCCCTGGAACACGCCGTGCTTCTCGACCATCCAGAGGTTTTCCGGGCTGACGAAAGGCTTGAGGATGGCGGCGGCGATGTCGGGATGGTTGAACGTGCCAAGCGTATCGCCGATATCGTGCAACAGCGCGCACACCACGTACTCTTCGTCGCGCCCGTCGCGGTGGGCCAGCGTGGCGGTCTGCAGGCAGTGGGTCAGGCGGTCGATGGGGAAGCCACCGTAATCGCCGTCGAGCAGCTTGAGGTGATCGAGCACGCGGTCGGCCAGCGCCTGCGCGAACGGCATGAACTCCGCGGATATCGCGGCCCAGTCCTCGCGCGTGCCTTGCTCCATGTGGCTGAAGGTGGCACGGGCGTGCGCAGTCGTTTTGCTCATTGTGGGGTCTCCGTGCAGGGTGATCCTGCTTGTTTTGATGATGATGAGCAACGATTCTGGCACAGGTTTCGCGGCTACACTGTCAAGGACTTAACAATGCAGCCGTGTGCCGCGGCGCATCAATCCGCATGCAGATCCGCCCTTACCTGGCTGCCGACGAAGCCGCCATCATCGACCTGTGGCAAACCTGCGGCCTGACCCGCCCGTGGAACGACCCGAAAAAGGACATCGCCCGCAAGCTGACTGAACAGCCGGAGCTGTTCCTGGTCGGGGAAGTGGATGGCCAGCCGGTGGCATCGGCCATGGTCGGCTTCGACGGCCATCGCGGCTGGGTCTACTACCTTGCCGTGCATCCCGGCCACCAGCGCCGCGATCATGGCCGCCGCCTGATGGCGCATGCCGAGCAGTTGCTGATCGAGCGCGGCTGCCCCAAGATCAACCTGCTGGTACGCACCGGCAACAGCAGGGTCATCGACTTCTACCGCAGCCTCGGGTACGCGCAGGACGACGCGGTCAGCCTGGGCAAGCGGCTGATTCCGGATATCTGAACGAGGTCAAGCGCCATGTTCCACATCCTCGGCATCGATCACCTGGTCCTGCGCACCGGCAACGTGACGGCGCTGATGCGCTTCTACGTGGACGTGCTTGGCTGCAGCCTGGAACGCGTGCAGCCGGACTTCGGCCTGATCCAGTTGCGCGCCGGCGGCGGCCTGATCGACCTGGTCGCGCTGGACGGCCCGCTCGGCCGCGTGGGCGGCGCCGGCCCGGGCAAGGAAGGCCGGAACCTCGACCACTTCTGCCTGCGCCTCGCCCCCTTCGACGCGGATGCGCTTGGCGCCCACCTGCGCGCGCACGGGGTGGAGCCGGGGCCGGTGGAGATGCGTTTCGGCGCCGAGGGCAAAGGCCCGTCGATCTACGTGCAGGATCCCGATGGCAATGTCGTGGAGCTGAAAGGACCGCCCGCAAATATGTGACGCAACGTGGGCATTCCGCCTGGATGCCCGCTACAATTCCCGCTTGGCCCTCGCCGCCACTCGCGCCATCCGCCCCCCTCCACGGCGGTCCCCGGCGTGGCGGCAACGACCGCGTCCAGGCGCGCAATGACAAGACACGAAGCTTCTCCCGGCAGGCCACCCATCTCGCCACGTCAGCTGGTCTGGACCCTCGGCATCACCGAGACCATTTCCTGGGGCACGCTGTTTTTCGCCTTCACTGTCTTTATCGCCCCGATGAGCGCGACACTGGGCTACTCCAAGCCCTTCCTCGCCGGCGGCTATTCGCTGGGCCTGCTGGTCTGGGCCATGTGCTCGTTTGCCGTGGGCCGGCTGCTTGACCGCGTGCAGGCGCGCATCGTGATGTGCGCGGGATCGGTGCTGGCGGGCTGCGGTTTGCTGCTGTGGGCGTGGAGCCCGAACCAGGCGGCCTTCCTGCTGATGTGGATACCGCTCGGGCTGGCCATGGCGACCACCCTGTACGAGCCCGCCTTCGTGGTGCTGCGCCAGGCCTTTGGCGACGGCTACCAGAAGTCCATCGTCACCGTCACGCTGATGGCCGGCTTTGCCAGCACCATCTTCGTGCCGCTGGCGCAATGGCTGGTGCTGCACCTGGGCTGGCGCGAGACGCTGCTGTGCTTCGCCGGGCTCAACCTGCTGGTCTGCGCGCCCTTGCATGCGCGCCTGCGCTACGTGGCGCATGCCTCCTATGCCGCCGCCCCGGCGCCGGCTCCGCTGGAGAACGCGGCGCAGCCCGGTATTGCGCGAATGGCCTTGCGCCAGCCGGTGTTCTGGGCCGTGGTGCTGGCCTTCACCGCGCTGTCGGTGATCAATTCGCTGCTTGGCGCCCACCTGATCCCGATGCTGACCGAAAAGGGCCTGCCGCTGGGCGAACAACTGGTGGTGGCGGCACTGATCGGACCAGCCCAGGTGGTCGGCCGCCTGGTGATGATGCGCTTCCCGGTGCGCCACCCGCTACGGCTGTCGCTGCCGGTGTACGTGGTAATGAGCGTGGGGCTGCTGTGCTTTGCCCTCGGCTACGGCAAGTGGCTGATGCTGGCCGCCGTGCTCTACGGCTGCGCCAACGGCGTCAACACCATGCTGCGCGCCATGGCCATGCCGGAGCTGATCTCGCGCCACCATTACGCCACGCTCAACGGGCTGATGATGACGCCGGTGCTGCTGATGCAGGCCGCCGCCCCCTGGCTGGGCGCGTTGCTGTGGAGCGCCGCGGGCGGCTACTGGCTGATGCTGTGGGTGATGGTGGCGCTGGCGCTGATGGCGCTGGCTGCCTTCGGGTTCGCGCTGCACCGGCGCGGCCTGCTGCGTACATCCAGCCACCCGGCGGCGGCCTAGGGGCGTAGCGGCGGGCATCGGGCCTTGACGGTACGGTCATGCGCCCGACGCACCGATATGCGACGATGTGCGACGATGCGGGGCCCGACTACCCTGCAGCGCCCGCCAGGGCACCTCGGCGCCACCGCGCGTGGCCGGAGATGCCCGCCGCATCCATGCCCGATTCCACTTCCAGCAATCTGACCCTGCCGCCTTCGCCCCCCTCCGCCGCTCCGGCCATTGCCCCTGTCGGCGCGCGCCGCGTGGAGCACGCCGCGCGCGCCACCATGGCGCTGTTTTTCGTCAACGGCGCCACCTTCGCCACCTGGGGCGTGCATATCCCCACCATCAAGGCCCGCTTCGGACTGTCGGATGCCGTGCTGTCCCTGGCCATGCTGGCGGTGGCCGGGGGTGCCATCGCTGCGATGGGGCCGGTGGGGCGCTGGGTGGCGCGCGTGGGCAGCGCCAGCGCCTGCCGGCGCAGCGGCCTGGTCTATGCGATCGCCACCGCCGCCATTCTCGCCATGCCGCAACTTGCCTTGCTGATCCCGGCGCTGATTGCCTTCGGCATGGCCAACGCAGCCTTCGACGTGGGCATGAACGCGCAGGCCGCCACAGTGGAGGCCAGCCGCGCGCGGCCCGTCATGTCGGCGCTGCACGGCATGTTCAGCCTGGGCGGCATGGCAGGCGCGGCCGTTGGCGGCGTACTGCTGGGCCTGGGCGTGCCGCCGCTGGCGCACGCCATCGGCATGGCGGCGCTGACGGCGGCGGTTACCGCCGGCGTGGCACCGTGGCTGCTGGACGACCATCCGGTACCGTCGCCCTGCGCGCACCACCGCGCGCATGCGGTGCGCGCGCTCTGGCTGCTGGGCCTGATGGCCTTCCTGGGGCTGGTTGGCGAAGGGGCGATGTACGACTGGTCCAGCGTCTTTATGCGTGAAGTGGCACAGGCGCCCGACGCCTGGACCAGCGCCGGCTATGCCGCCTTTTCCGGCGGCATGGCTTGCGGCCGGTTTGGCGGCGACCGCCTGCGCGCGCGCTGGTCGGACGCGCGCACGCTCGGAGGCAGCGCCTGGGTGGCATTCATAGGCATCATGCTGGCGCTGCTGTGGCCCGTGCCGGTGGCGACCCTGGCCGGCTTTGCGCTGATGGGCCTGGGCGCGGCCAACATGGTGCCGATCTTCTTCGTGGCCGCGTCGCGGCTGCCGGGCGTGGCGCCGGCCGAGGCGATCGCGCGCGTGGCACGCTTTGCGTATATCGGCTTGCTGCTGGGGCCGGTGATGATCGGTGGCGTGGCCCACGCGAGCAGTCTGCAATATGGGCTGGGCGTGGTCGCCCTCACCATGGGCTGGATCGCCCTGGCGGGAGCCCGGCTGGCGCGCCCCTACCTGTCCGCCCGCAAAGGGTAGCGGCGCCCCGCAGGCTCAGGCCGCCGCGCTGGTCAAAGCGCTCTGTTCCGCGCCCACGCCCTCGAACATGAAGGTATCCATCGCCAGCACGCCGTAGGTCACATCGTCGGCCACCCGTGCGACACCCGCCGGTAGCGTCTTCTGCGCCGGCAAGCCGTCATGCGGCCCCAGCGCCGCGCCAAGCGCCACGAAGAACGGCAGCAAGTGCTCGTCGGTGGGATGCGCGCGGCGGGCGTACGGCGCCTGCGCGCGATAGTCCGCAATGCGCGTGGTGTCGCCGCTGGCGAGCGCCTCGTCCAGCGCCTCGATCATCCAGCCGCGGAAAGACTCCACATAGGGCTCGACGGGCGAGCCGTGCTGCTCTCGCCGGCCCCCGGTGCCGAAGACTTCCTGCAGGTTGTGGGTGAAGCTGCCCGAGCCCAGCACCAGCACACCTTCGTCGCGCAGGGGCGCAAGCGCACGCCCGATCCCGATCTGGGCCGCCGGCGGGAGATACGGATTCAATGCCAGTTGCACCACGGGAATATCGGCATCCGGGAAGAAGTGCCGCATCGGCATCCACGCGCCATGGTCCAGCGGCCGCTCGTCGTCCTGCAGCACCACCGCCGCGCCGGGAACGTGCGCGGCCTCCACCAGCGCCTTGACGCGGTCGGCCAGCGCCGGGGAGCCGGGGGCGTCGTAGCGCAGTTCGTAGAGCGCGCGCGGGAAGCCGCCGAAATCGTGCCAGGCCTCCTGCCGCTGCCGGGTGCCGACCACCAGCGTGCTGTAGATCCAGTGCGCCGAGACGATCAGCACCGCGCGCGGCTTGCGCTGGCGCAGCACTTCGCCGAGGGCGTCGAACGCGGCGCCGCTGCGGCCCGGCTCAAGCGCGAGCATGGGGGAACCGTGTGAGATGTAGATGGCGGGGAGCATGATGTCGGCTCTCAATTCCTTTGGATAACGGTATTGAGTGTGACAAAACTTGCCGCCACTGGCGGTAGGCGTTTGCGGATACCTCCATCAAAAAACTTGAAGCGAATTCGCTGCACCGCACCCGCCCGCCGCATTGCACCGCAACCCTGCCGCCGCCGGGTGTGGGGTGGCCCACACAACGCTTTAAAGATTCAGACACACTGTGGGCAATCGGCTTATGATTCCAACACGAGGCGCTGTCCCGCTGCGCGATGCAAGTCGCTATCCGCGCGAGCCGGGGCCAAACCCCGCAACAAATGGATACGACGCGCCACGAAGCGCGTCAGGCTGGAGAACACCGTGGTCAAGCGCACAGCCCACAGGCCCTGGCTGCCCCATGCAAACTGGTGGCAGCCAGGCGTGTATGCAAGTGGACCGGCTGTGCTCCTCTGGATCGCAGCCCGCCTGCCGGCCACCTGGCTGGCCGACCTGTTCAATGCACCAGGCGCGGCCGTGCTGCTCAACCATTGCGGCGATACGGTTTTCGTGGCTGGCTGGATAGCCAGTGCGCTGTGGCTCTGGCTCACGCGAAACCGTCCGGAACCAGACGCCGCGCAACAGCAACCCAATGTGGACAGGCCAGCCAAAGCCGGCAGGCCACCGCGGCGGCACGTCAGCTAGCGCCCCTTCCCTCCGCCACGCGGCGCGGGCCTTTGACGCGGTCCGCGCCTCGGCACCTTAGTTCTCCACGGCCCGTTCCACCACTGCCGCGTCCGGCGCCCATGCCGCCGGCGCGTCGCCCGCTCGCAGTCCGGGCGCCCAGGCAATCGTCTCGTAGTCGGCCAGGCCTTCCCGATGGAAGGGGTCTTCGGCCAGCCAGCCCGCCACCTCCTCGCGGCTTGTCCCGCGTGCCAGGATGGCGCCGCCCACGCGCGGCTCCTGCCGGCCCGAGAGCAGGAAATGGCCGGCAGCATAGTGGCGGTGAAGGAAGTCGCGGTGTGCCGCCAGATGGCGGTCGAGTTCTTCCAGGGGCGCGCGGTAGCGCAACAAGATCAGGTACAGCATGGAACGCTCCAAAGGTTGTCCAATCCCGGCCAGGCTTGGCGATGGCAATGCGGCGCCGCTCATGGCAGCAGTAACAGGGAGCCGGAAGTCTCGCCGGCTTCGAGCCGGCGATGCGCCTCGGCGGCCTCGGCCAGTGGCAGGCGCGCGCCGATCTCTACTTTCAGGCCGGCCTCCAGCCGCGTGAGCGTGGCCTGGGCGCCTTCGCGGTAGTGCGCGAGATCGGCCATGAAGCGGAACACGCCCGGCCGGGACAGCGCAATCGACCTGGCCGGCCCCAGCGCTGCCAGGTCCAGCGGCCCGCTGTCGCCTCCGGCCTGACCGATGCTGGCCACCATGCCGTAAGGCCGTACCGCTGCCAGGGTGCGCACCAGCGTGTCGGCGCCGATGCCATCGATGGCGAAGTCCACCCCGTCACCGCCACCGAATTCGCGCGCGGCGGCAACGAAATCCGCCTCACGATAACGCACCGCGCGCTCCAGGCCGTGCGCCAGCGCCAGCGCCGCTTTGGCCTCGCTGCCGACGGTGCCGATCACGCGCGCGCCCAGCGCACGCGCCCACTGCACCAGCACCAGGCCCAGACCACCCGCCGCCGCGTGCACCAGCACGCTGTCGCCAGCGCGCAGCGGGCGCACCCGGCTATAGAGCATGTGCGCCGTCATACCGCGCAGCAGGGCGCCCGCGGCGGCTTCATCCGGCACGCTCTCGGGCAACGCCACGGCGCGCTCGGCCGGCAAGTTGCGCACGCGGGCATAGGCGCCCGCCGGAGGGCCGGCATAGGCCACTCGCTGGCCTTCCGACAGGCCGCTGACGCCAGGCCCCACCGATTCCACGATGCCCGCGCCCTCCACGCCCAGCGTGGCGGGGAGAGCCGGCAAGGGATAGAGGCCGGTGCGATGGTAGACATCGACGAAGTTCACCCCGATGGCGGTATGGATCAGCCGGATTTCGCCCGGGCCGGGCGCAGGGACGGGTACGGTTTCCAGGCGCAATGCTTCAGGCCCACCGGGGGCATGCAGGCGCACTTGAAGTGAAGGGATGGCAGTCATGGCGGACTCCGCGAGATGGCGTATCGAATCGTTGAGATTGCAGGAAACGTCGAAAAGTCGACTCGCATCACGATAGCCCGGTGCAAAATAGATCGGAACTCCCAAACCATTCGCATTTATTGTGCAAAATTCGACAGAACAAGGCGGCCTTCCCCTGGACTGGGACGACGTGCGGTACTTCCTCGCGCTGGCCCGTCAGCGCAGCCTGTCCGGCGCGGCCAGAGTGCTTCACGTGGAACACTCTACGGTAGCGCGACGGGTGCAGGGCCTTGAAACCAGGCTGGGCGTGCGGTTGTTCGACCGGCTGCCGCGCAGCTGGCCGCTAACCGCCGAAGGCGAGGCCTTGCTCGCCCACGCGAGCCGGATGGAGGAGGAGGCGCTTGCCTTTGGCCGGGCCGCACTGGGCGCCAGCACGCTGGAGGGCACTGTCAGGCTATCGGTACCCCCCGTTTTCGGGAGCCATTTCCTGGTCCCCCGCCTGGCCGCGCTGCGCCCGCAGTGGCAAGGGATCGTGCTTGACCTGACGGGCGAAGCGCGCGCCGCCGATCTCCATCGCGGCGAGGCTGACCTGGCCGTGCGGCTGTCGCGGCCGCAGCAGCCCGGGCTGGCGGCGCGCAAGCTGGGGGAAATGGGCTACGGCCTTTATGGCAGCCACGGCTGGGTCGGGCTGCCCCAGGATGCCTGGGTTTTCCTTGGTTACGGCGAATCCTTGCGCGAGGTACCGCAGCAGCGCTGGCTGGAACGCCTGGCCGGCGAGCGGCCCTTCGTGATGCACGCCAACGATCTCGCCACCCTGCACCAAGGCTGCCGCGCCGGGCTGGGTCTGGCCGTACTGCCGCATTTCCTGGCGCGCGACGACCCTGCCCTGTTCGGCATGATGCCGCCGGATACGGCCCTGCGGCGTGATATCTGGCTGGCGGTACACCCTGACGTGCGACGCTCGCCGCGCGTGCGGGCCGTGGCCGAGGCGCTGGCCAGGGCGGTACAGGAAGCGTCCGGCAGCCTGATCTGACCGCTTCCCGGAACAAGGCGGTGCATCCGCCGCCACCCGCAAGGGCGCGGCACAGGCTGGACACAAAGAACACCGGCGCGCTGGTTAATTAAAGAATCGCTTACTATTCTGCCTTTCAGGGCACACGCGCCGTCCCGGGCAAAGCCCTCCGCCGATTTCTCATTGCATCAAACGGATCATGCAAGCCACCGCCGCAACACCTCAAGTTCACGAAATATCCAGATCCCAGCGACGAAAGGCGATTCTTGCCGCCACCATCGGCAACGGCCTCGAATGGTTCGACTTCACCGTCTACAGCTTCTTCGCGCTGATCATTGCCAAGTTGTTCTTCCCCACCGGCAATGACCTCACTTCCTTCCTGCTGACCGTCGCCACCTTCGGCGTGGGCTTCTTCATGCGCCCGGTCGGCGCCATCGTGCTAGGCGTCTATGCCGACCGCGTGGGCCGCAAGGCGGCACTGACCCTGACCATCCTGATGATGGCGCTCGGTACGGCCATCATCGGCCTGGCGCCCACCTATTCGTCGATCGGCCTGTGGGCGCCCGCGCTGATCGTGCTGGCCCGCCTGATCCAGGGCTTCTCGGCCGGCGGCGAGGTTGGCGGCGCCACCGCCTTCCTGATCGAGCACGCGCCCGACGAGGAGCGCGGCGTCTATGCCAGCTGGCAGCAGGCCAGCCAGGGCATTTCCTTTATGCTGGGCGCGGCCATGGGCGCGCTGGTGATCAATGGCCTGGAGCCGGAGCAGATCGATGCCTGGGGCTGGCGCATCCCGTTCCTGTTCGGCCTGCTGATCGGCCCGGTCGGCATGTATATCCGCTCGCACCTGGAAGAGCCGCCCGCCTTCGAGGCGCGCCGCGCGGAGCGCAAGGCCAGCAACATCAAGTTCTCCCCGCTGACGCAGGTGCTGCGCGACCATCCGCGCGAAGTGCTGGCCGGCCTGGGCGTGACCATCCTGTGGACGGTGTGCACCTATGTGCTGGTGTTCTACATGCCGTCCTACGCCAAGCAGCAGCTCGGCCTTCCGCTGGGCGCGACCTTCCAGTCGACCGCCCTGTGCGGCGCCATCATCCTGGTGCTGTGCCCGCTGATGGGCATGCTGTCCGACCGCCTGGGCCGCAAGCGCATGCTGGGTACCGTGGCGCTGGTCATCGGCGTGCTGGCCTATCCGCTGTTCCACTGGCTCAACGTCTCGCCGACCACCCAGACCCTGCTGATGGTCCAGGTGATCCTCGGCATCCTGCTGGCGGCCTTCACCGGCCCGGCACCGGCGGTGCTGGCAGAGCAGTTCCCGACCGAGGTCCGCTCGACCGGCCTGTCGCTCGCCTACAACTTCGCCGTGACCATCTTCGGCGGCTTTGCCCCGCTGATCGTGACCTGGCTGATCGCGTCGACCGGCAGCAAGCTGGCGCCCGCGTACTACGTGATCGCCGCTGCCGTGGTGAGCTTTGTCGCGCTGCTGTTCATGCACGACCGTACCGGCAAGCCCTTGCAGTAACCGCTCCCGCCGGCGGATTTGCTCCGGCCGGCGACGACGAAATGAAGAAGGCCAACCACCCGGTTGGCCTTTTTCTTTGTGCGTGCACGGGCGTTCAGGACGCCGGCGGATCTCGCTCCGGCGGCGGCGCGGCCGGCTCGCCCAGCGTTCGCAACAAGCGCCAGGCCATTGCGCCCAATACGCCCACGGCCAGCAGTAGCGCGCCCCACAAGACAAGGCGCCGGTTGCGCTGGGCGTCGGCGGGCGCCGCGGCGGAGCGCGGCGACGCGTTCATGCCGGCAATCCGCGCCTTGGCGATGACCGGTGCCGGACCGGCCAGCAACTCGGCACGCGCGACCGGCCCGGGTTCCCGCGGCTGCGCCGCGGGTTCGCCCACCGCCAGCGAAAACGGCGCCGCGCCACGCGCGACAAACGTCACCACGGCGGGACGCCATCCCAGCGCCAGCACCGGCATGCCGCTGCCAATGCCGCCGGCGCGCGCATCCACGCTCAGGCGCCACAGACGATCGGCATTACGCCCGATCGCCAGCGGCGCGCTCTCCTGCTCCGCACCGCCCGCACCGGCAAGCCGGTAGAACTGCCCGCTGCTCACCATGCGCCAGGCCGACTCCGGGTCGGCGCGCGACCACAGCGTCGCCCGCACCACCGTATTGGACTGCGGCAGGTGAATGCGCACCCGCTCGGCGGGGAAGCGCCCGCCGGTGTCGAACACGTAGTCGCCGCCAGCCTGGGCCTGCGTGGCGGCGATGTCCTCGCGCCATTGCAGCGCCAGCGGCGGCGGCGTGCCCGCCGCCACGGTCTCCACCTGCACGCGCGCCGGCGCCGGCGGCACGCCCTGCCACTGCAAGCGCAGGTAGCGCGCCCGCAAGCGCCCCAGCGCGACCCGGTCCTGGCTGAGCACGCTGCCCCCGCGGCTGACCCGCAGCAATTGCGCACTGCCCACGGCCTGCCAGTGCTGCAGGTCGTCGCTGCTGGCGACGTCCACCGCGCCCTGGTACTCGCCGTCCGGCAGTCCGATCACCACCGCGGCGGCATCCTCGCGCAGCTTGCTCAGGTCCAGCAGCCATGCCGCTGCGCTGGCGGCGGCCGGTTGCGGACTGGCCGCCCGCAGCGCGCCGTCGGTGCCGATCACCACGCCCATGGGCGCGGCCTGGCGCTGCGCCAGCGCCGGCAGCGCGAACCAGGGCACGTCGCTCAGCGTACGCACCTCGGCCGTCGGCTCGGGCGGCAAGTCCAGCGCGTAGGGCAGCAATTCGCCGGCGCCGTTGCGCACCCGCAGGTCGGCCAGCCCCGGCCGCGCGCTATGGGCGTAGACATCGGCGTCCAGGGTCACGGCGTAGTAGGCCGCCACGCCCTCGGTGGCCAGCGTGAAACGCTCGGCCCGGGCCAGTGGTGACAGCAGCAGCGCCCCCAGCAGAAGCGGAAGAGCCGCCAGGTCGCGCACGCCAGCCTTTGGGAAAACCGGCATCAAATTGCCTCCTTGGCCTTTGGCGGCAAGGGCGAGAAGTAACCGATCAGCAACAACAGCACACCCACGCCGATAAACGAGATGATCCGCTCGATCCCCTTGACGAAGGACAGGTCGAAGAGGAACAGCTTGACCACGGTCAGGCCCAGCAGCGCGCCGCCGATAAACCACAGCGCGCGCGTGCCGCGCCGGGTAGCCACCACCATGGCAATCAGCGCCAGCACGGTCCAGAACACCGACAGCGAAGCCTGCACCAGCGTCGAGCCGCCCAGGTCCTGCAGCGTGTACGGCACGCCGGTCCAGTGATGGAGCGTGCGCAGCAGCATCGCGTTGCACCACAGGAACACGGTGGCGGACGCGGCATACTCGAGCACGCGCGGCCGCGTTGCCAGGCCCAGCGCGGCAAGCCGGTGTTGCCACAGCGCCACCGCCAGCATGGCCAGCAGCTGGGCGACGTCGAGCGGGTTGAGCAGCGGCAGGTAGAACAGCGGCGCGGCGTCGCCATCGCTGGCCACGCTGGCGAGGCTCCACAGCCACAGCAGCGCCGCCAGCGGCAGCGCGCCCCACAGCAGGTAGGCCCGCGCGAAGCGCGCGACCGGCCAGCGCAGGCGCCAGCCCCAGGCCGAGAGCAGTGCCAGCAGCCCGCCATAGCCATAGGCCCAGGCGCTCCAGCTCCACGCGCCCTCCGGCACATAGGCGCGCAGCCGCCAGTAGGCTTCGGTGGAAAGCAGCGCGCACAGCGTCCAGAACAGCAGCGCATGCATGGGCGCCAGCGCGGCATCGCGTTCATCGCCCTGCTGCCGCCACAGCAACAGCAAGGCCGCGCCAAAGACCAGCAGCCAGGCCAGCGCGCCGATGCCATGCAGGGGCGACGCCGACCAGATCGCGCAACTGAGCACGCCCAGGATAGCCAGCACCGGCGTCATGGCCAGCGCAGGCTTGCCGGCCAGCGGCCATGCCAGCACCCGCCGCGCCAGGTGCGCCAGCCACGCGCTCAACACCACGAACAGCGCCAGCGTGGCGAGCAGCGCGCGCACGGTCCAGTCGAGCACGTCGTACCAGTGATGGATCTCGACCACGCCGCCACCCAGCCACCACAACAGGCCCCACGCCGCGGCGGCAAGGCCCAGCGGAGCGGATGGCGCGAACCAGGCGCACGCCTCCGGCCGCCCATGCAGGCGCCAGCCGCTGAAAACACCGGACACCGCCAGCAGCAGCGTGCCCACGTAGCGGCCGTTCAGCACCGGCCACGCCAGTGGCGTGGACTCGAACAGGCTGCCCGCCGCGAAAGCCACGCCGGCCGCCAGTTGCAGCAGCAGCCCCGACGCCAGCGCCAGGCGGCGCTGCTGGCGCACGCCCACCCACACCACGGCGGCGCCCTCCACCGCCCACACGGCGCTGGTGGTGCGCCCGTCGAAGGCCAGCGGCACAGCCAGCGTGGCAAAGATCGCGCCCAGTGCCAGCATGGCTTCGAACAACATGCCCAGGCGATCGCGGCGCGCCGACAGCCACGCGGCCAGGCCGAGATAGAACGCTGCGAGCGCCACCGCGCTCCATGCCATGGCAAAAGGAATATGACGCACCAGCGCGGCTTGCAGGCCCATCGCCAGCAGCGGCGTGCCGAACACCAGCGTGCCGTCGACGTAGTCCTTGAGGCTGACCTGCCGGCGCAACGCGTAGCGCAGCGCGATGCCCGTGTACATCAGGAAAAACAGGATCAGGAACGGCTCGGTGGTAGCCAGCAGTTCGGGCCGGTAGTTGAGCGCGCCCCACGCCGTGCCGATGCCGAAGGTAAACGCAAAGCCCAGCAGGTTGAGCGGGCGCCAGGCCCGGAACCAGGCAATGGCAAAGATGCCGGCATTGAGCAGCGCGTAGTAGCTGAACAGCATCACGTGGCTGCCACCGCCAGTGGAAATCAGTACCGGAGCGAGGAAGCCACCCGCGCTGCCGGTGAATGCCAGCACCGGAGCGTTCTGCAGCACCGCCAGGCCGCCGGCGAGCGCGCAGATGGCCACCATCAGCGGGAAGGCCCCCGCGGCCGGCAGCAGGCCGTAGAGCTTGGTGGCGGCGAACGCGGTCAGATACAGCACGCCCACGCCGCCGCCCTGCAACACCAGCGCATAGGCAGCGCGCCGCTCGCGCAGCCGCCAGCCCGCCGCCAGCAGCGCGACCGCGCCGGCAGCCACGCCCGCCAGCCGGAACTCGACCGGCAGCATGGCATTGTCGGAGGCAAACTTGAGCAGGAAGGCCACGCCGAAGAAGAGGATCAGGATGCCGACCCGTACCACGCTGTTGCCGCCCAGCAGCCAGCCGCGCGCGGCGGACACCGCGCGTTCGATGAAATCGGGCTCCTGCGGGGCGAATGCGGACGAGAGCGGGGGTTCCACGTGTGGCGCGGGCTGGTCCGCGGCGGCGACGGAGATCGGTGCGGATGCCGTGGGGGCACGAACCGGGGCCGGCACGGAAGGGAAAGGTGGCGGAAGGCTGGCCGCGGGAGCGAACGCCGGCTCGGGCATCTCGGGCATCTGCGTTGCGGCCGCCACCGGGCCTTCCGCCGATGCCGGTTCGAATGCCGGGAATCCGTGCGACGCTGGCGTACCTTCCACTGCGTCAGCCTGCTGGGGCATCGCCGAGGTCTCGCCGCGCAACTGTGCCATCTCGCGCTTGAGCGTGGCCAGTTCCTGCTCGAGGCGCGCCACGCGAGCCGCGAGCGAAGGCGCCTCCGGCGCGCCCTGTGTCGCCCCATCGGGCCGTGGCCGCGCAGGCCGGTCGCTGATCATCCAGCCAAAGCCGAAGCCCAGTATCGCGCCCGTCACGGCACCGCCAAACCCGGCCGCCGCGGCGCCGAGCAACAAGCCAATCACCGCGAATATCCAACGCATCAGATGAGATTTCGCCTAGAAAGGTTGGAGAAGACGGCGGCTGGTGGCGCCGAACTGCATTTGCCGGCACGGGGAACCGCCTGAATCATGCGCGCCCAGTGTAGCGCGAGGTCGACATCGTCAGGCGATACCAGCGATGCCGGCCGGCCCGGCGGTCATTCCTCGTCGCTATGGATGTTGATCACGTGCCGCGGCTCGAACCACAGCGGCATGCCGGGTTCCATCTCCTCTGTGCAGTAGGGCTGGTTGTCGAGTTCCCCGCTGTAGAGATCCCCCTCGCGCCCGGTGACAACCACCCACATGCGCTCCACGTGCTGCTCGTCGCGGTCCTGCTCGTCGGTGGTAACGATGCGAAAAATCAGCTTCACCAGCTGGCCGGGCTGCAGCGCCTGCCGGGCTTCCAGCGGCGGCACCCAGAAGGTCTCCGGGTGCGCCTCGCCGATGACTTCACCGTCGTCGAGCTGCCAGCCGTCTTCTTCGATGGTCGCCAGTCGTTTGTCCATGTCAGTCCTAAAGAAAATCGTTCTTCACGGCTGGCATCGTAGCAAACGCATCGTGCGTCCGTGCGGGCGGGACATGCCGCGCGAGTCGCTTTAAGATGGCGGATCGAAGGAGAACGCACCCATGGCAGCAGACAACAGCGTGGCAAAAAAGGCAGCGAAAAAGGTGGCCGGGAAAGCCGTACAGGCGGAGCGCGTGCGCTGCGGCTGGTGCGGCACCCTTGCGGACTATTGCCACTACCACGACAGCGAGTGGGGCTTTCCGGTCGACGACGACCGCCGCCTGTTCGAGAAGCTATGCCTGGAAGGCTTCCAGGCGGGGCTGAGCTGGCTGACCATCCTGCGCAAGCGCGAGGCATTCCGCCGCGCCTTCGCCAACTTCGAGATCGACAAGGTGGCGCGGTTCAGCGAGCGCGATATCCAGCGCCTGTTGGGCGACGCCGGCATCGTGCGGCACCGGGGCAAGATCGAGGCGGCCATCAACAACGCGCAACGCGCCCGCGAACTGCTGGAGACGGAGCCGTCGCTGGCCGCCTACTTCTGGCGCTTCGAGCCGGATCCCGCCAGCCGGCCAGCGCTGCTGACGCCGGAAGTGCTGCGCACCATGGCCATCTCGCCCGAATCGACGGCTCTGTCCAAGGACCTGAAGAAGCGCGGGTGGCGCTTTGTCGGTCCCACCACGATGTATGCGTTGATGCAGGCAATGGGCCTGGTTAACGACCATATGGAAGGCTGTTCGACTCGCGAGGAAGCTCTGCTGGCGAGAAAGGCATTCAAGGTGCCGCGCTGAGGGGGCGGGTTAACGTTGGCGGTGCGATACGCGGAAGGTATACGTGTGACGCAGCGAATCAAAGGCGGACCGCGTATACGTATCCCGCAACGCTTGCCTTCTGTCTTTCTATATTGTTTACGTATACCAATATAGTAGTAGTAGGTAAACGGCCCGATTTTCCGTGGATAAGCCTGTTTTCCCCTTTCTGTTCAAGGACTTGCGAACAAGATAAGTGCCAGGGATTACCCTGAGTTCACGGGATATCCCGGTGACGTATACGTGGCGCGCAAAAACCGCCCCGAAGTTGTACGTATACGCCCCACAACCCGCCCCCAGCCAGGGCACAGCTTTCCTGCCTGCTTATCCCCAGGGTTTTGCGCAGTTATCCACAGGCCGGGGGATTCGCCCACGCCTAGCGCGACACATGTTGCGCTAGGCCCCACGTTGGCAGGCGCGCCTGTCTGCATTCACCCAACACCCTGAGCGATAAAGTGGCGGCGTATACGCTATTTCCGCCATTCAGGGGATGGCATGGTCCATGCGGTTAACGGCTTCGAGCGCGGCGCCGAAGCTCGTCTTCCCACCCGGAGCATCCGCTCCTTCGGAGAACCGTCATGAAGATCCATTGCTATGAACCACGAGAGAGCCGGACCAACTCGCCAGTGCGGGGCGCCGTGCACAAGCTACGGCGAGCCGTCCTGCTGATTCGCGTGCTCGCGCTATGTGTCAACTGCGTGGCATACGCGCAGCCCGCCGCGCCGGCCAAGTCAGTGGTCACGCCCGAGCAAACGTTTATGCCAGGCTACCTCGAAGCCGTCTCCACCGGCTATGACAACGGCCAGGCACTGCACGAATCCGAAGGCATCGCGACCTTGCGTGTGCCGAGTACCATTGCCAGCCAACTGCGGGCCTCTCCGGCACCATCCGCGCCGGCACCTGTAGCTGCGGGACCATCGGTGATCCCGGTCTCGCAGAAGACCAGAAGGCCGCAGGGGCAGTGAGGGAGTGCGTGGCCCCCCTCGGGGCCACCGGCAGCATCCTGGCACGAGCCCGGCGCACTCGGCGCGGCCGCATTGCTCCGGGCCGTAGAGATCCGATCCGATCGAGGATTTCATGTTGCCGGCGCTTCGGAAGCGCCCGCTCGAGCGTCACGCGATGCGCGCGATATCTTCCGACCGCTGGGGTGCCTGCGTTGCCTGGTTCGTTGTCGGCGGAGCGCGCAGGGTAGTGTCAGACTCTGACACTTTCCTGCCTCCGGGCGATTGGTGTCTGGTCGTGGATTGGGTCCGTTCGACGTTGCCGTCGGCGTGCCCCTTCGGATAGGCCGCTCGGTAGGCCGCGACGCCGTTGGATGGGTGCGCAACCCACATGCGGCCGCCTGCCTCCTCCACGATCACGCCGGACGATCACAGGAAACAAAAAAGCCGGGAAGCCCTATTTACATAGGGCTTCCCGGCTTTTTCCGGACTACTTTGGAAATGTTCTGGTGGCCGAAGGACTACCGAACAACTGGTCGAAAGGCACATAAATAGGACATCCCGGTCCGGGTGATTTCAAAGATGCCCCCAAAATTGCCCCCATGCATAACGTGCTGCCTCAATTACCCGCAGGCCCTTCGCTATGCGGCTGACCGGAGAATCAACCATGGCAGCCCACGTTGCTCACCAGTCCCAGTTTCCTCAGCTGTCGGGATAGCTTACCTCGCGCCCCCGATCGTACCGGCACGGCTGTGGTACCGCGGTTAGACGGACCCGTCGTACG
The DNA here is from genome assembly GCF_000611145.1 of Cupriavidus sp. SK-3. NCBI lineage: Bacteria > Pseudomonadati > Pseudomonadota > Betaproteobacteria > Burkholderiales > Burkholderiaceae > Cupriavidus > Cupriavidus sp. SK-3. The sequence goes on from NZ_JFJV02000063.1 coordinate 55,903, forward strand.
CGATTCAGCGTCCACAGTCTCCCGCAAACGTAAGCCTTTGGCGGTTTTCCGCATTCCTCTAGTTTTGTCTTTCGTCTATAGATCGGGGCGCTGCTGAGGGGGCGTCGGGCCTAGCCAGTCTGTGCGAACTGGCATCGAAGCCGAACAGTGCGCGATCGACACGCGCGTCCACACGGCGGGGGATGGGACCAGCCGTCAGAGGGCAACTCTGGCGTTGAGACGCAGGACGGGCTTCAATACGTCGTGCTCGGCAAGGGCCATAGGACGCTCGCCGTGTACCGCGTCCGGCCCGATACCGGTTTGCTACGCCGTTTGAAGCGCTGGCCGGCGGCGCTCGACACCGCTCAGTGACACTCAAGCACGCGCCCCCGTGCCGGCAACTAGACACTCTGGCTAGACAGCGACGGAAAGGGCTGTCTAGCGAGACGTGAACCTAACTCTGCCAGTTGCGCTGCCTCTCGGTCCGGTTGGTAGCCCCGCCGAACTCGGCCTAGCCGCACTCAATCTCAGGAGGAAAGTAACTCTCGATAACAGGTTATCAAGAGTTGGTTTCTGAATTTGACATCTCATATTTGCTATCTTTATAATGAGATCTCAAGCACGAGATGGAGTTGACCATGTCCTTCCCCTTCGATCCCGGTATGTTCAAGGACCTCTTCGAAACCCCGTTTGGCCGCAACCTATGGGCCTATCTGAACGAGGAGCGGACCATCCTGCAGATGGAGACCGCCACGACGCTGCGCCGTCCGGCCCTGGAGCCCCTCGAGGAAACATTGGTGGAGAAATTCGACGAGGAGATTCGCGCCGACCGCGCCAAGCAACTGTGCGGCCGGATGGCGCGGCAGATCATGGAGCGGGAAGGCTATCTGTACGACCGCGGCGGGGTGCCGATCACCAACAAGATCCTGTTCTCTTCTGCCGCGCGCTACAAGAAACGCGGCTAGCAACGACACGGCCCTCGGCCGATAGTGGTGCCGCGTTCAGGACGCTCGACCGGCCAGGTCCCGCGCGCGGCCACGGAAAACGTCCGCAACAATCAGCGCCCGGTCGCGCAGCCCGGCTGGCGTGCTGACGTCGATGCGGTCGAGCAACTGCAGCGCCTCGGTCGCATCGAGCACCGGGGTCTTGCCCTGGCGTGCGCTGTGCCTGTGCCGCGCACGGAAGCGGCCGGATTGACCGGCACCACTTGCCCGGTGACCAGCCAGTCGAACAGGGGGCGGATCGCCGCCAGGCGCTGCTTGACGGTCGGTGCCGGCAGCGTCTGCGTCTGCCGTTCGATCCAGGGCGACGTGCAGCGGCTGCACCGCGGTGACCGACGGCACGCCGGCGTCCGCGCACCAGGCGAGGAACTCGCCCGCGGCGCGCGCGTGTCCGGATTGCGGACGCTGATGCGAAGAACTCGAGAAAGCGCACGCTTGCCTGGTCGCCCGCTACCGTAGCGTAACAAGGTCGGTACCGCGCCAGGATTGAGGACAGCGACTCCTGTCACAAGCGACTTACCTGCTGCTGCATCGCTGCCGCGGACGTTTGATGATCGAACTGGAACACTACCTTTCCGCGTGCAGCCTTCTCGTTTCGATCATTCCGTGTAAATTCTCCACAATTCCTTGCTGGTGCTAGGCCAATCAGTTAGATGAATCGATTTACCCTCAGAATCCCCCTCACTATCGACGCGCGGCCCCGGTTTTGAGCTTCGGCTGCCGGGCGATCGCATGGAGGACACCGATGCCGGGATCGCGATCCATGGCGTTGAGACGTGGCACCTTGGGGGCCGTGAGCCGAGCCGCAGAATAACGGTCCTCCAAGGCCCCGCTTTTCGTTGCGCCTGTTATAACATTCGAGGAACCCTTACCCCTCGCTATGAGACCTATTGCCGCCCTTTCCGGCCTCTTGATGCTTGCGGCGCCCTCCGCCTTTGCCCGGTGGCACGGCGGCGGCGGCCCCCCCGCCGAATGGGGGCTAATTGTCGCCGGAATAGTCGTGCTGTTCGCCTTGCGATCGCGCCACGGCACTAAGATCGTTGTCGCCTTCATAGTCGCCGCAATATTCCGCGAGTTTTTAGTGCGCGCATGAAGGGACCGTAGTACGCTTGCTGTGTCTCCCGGCCAGCCGTCAAACCGCCGCTGCGGGCATGTTTCGACCTTTTGAACCCGCCATGCCACCGATTGAGATGGAAAACTCGGAAACCTGCGTGCGCGCTGCGTCATAAGGTGCGCGGCAGGATGCGAGATGCCTGCCAGAGTGACCTCTTCTCAGGATGGCCTTCGTACATCCCGGGCGCGTAGGACGCCGGATTGCACGCTCATTCCTCTCCCCGAGTGCGAGGCGGCCCGGGTGATCAATAAGCGCTCCACGTCACGACCATGTCGATTTCTTCCCCCGACTGTGACACCCTCGCGGAGCAAGAGTGATTACTGTCCAGGTTTGACACTCGCACCGGCCAACGGCAATTTTGTTGTCGACCGACTGCCCCCGGATGTAGGGCCGCAGAGACGATTCCCACTTCTGGGCTCGCTGCGTGATGTACCGAATGCTAACAGTCGAAAGAGGGCACGGCTGCTGGAAACGGTAGCCGCGTGACTCCATTACATACCATAAGCCGGCTTTGTATCCGCGACGTTCGAGGGACCCCAGCGAACTATCTAGTTGAAGTTCGAACGGGTGATCCTTTGATCTTACGAAAAAGCGTCGTTAATGGTGAGCGGCATCTGAGTTACCTTGCTCGTGTGCCTCAATTTGAGTCCCGAGAGCATTAATTAATCTATCCTCTTCTTCTTCGAGATAGATTTCTGTGGGCACATTGTTAATATTCCCCAAAATACCTACCGCCCTTCGGAATGCATCCTCAAGTTCCGGCGTGCTCGGTTTTGCTACGAGTAAGTAGACCTTGAATTTCTCAGGAGCATCACTTATGCCAACAATCTCACCAACGCACTTGTGAGCTTTCTCCTTAATCGAATCTGCACCAGAAAGATCAAAGGAGACGGGCTCTACGCAATGCCATACCCCATTTTTCCAGGCGAGATCGAACTTCACGTCATCGTTTTTGCCGTGAATTGTCTTTTCTTCGAAAAAGTCTAACAGGTGCCGCTCCTCCAATTGCCGCTTGAAAGACCGCCATACGTCATCATCCGTGCGTCCGGCCTTGCCTTTCGCCCTGTCATACTTTCCCGTATAGCGCTCGTAGAGTCTAGCTAGCGTTTGGTCGGGATCCGGACTAAGTCCAGAAGATACGTCGCCCCACTGAAGGCCACTGTCATCTTTTGGTAATACTGAGATGAGAATTTCCTGCAATGTACTTGGGCGCGTCCCGAACTCCAATGGACTTTCGTAGGCGTCTTTTACTGCCTCGAATCTCTTGGTAACGCCTTTTAGGATCGCTCTGAACGCGGAGTAGCTAAGATCAGGAAAGATCTCTCCAATGCGGCCCAAGTTCTTGCGAAATTGGAATCGAAGTCGTGGTTCGGTTGGCGATAGCAGAACTATCCCAACGTTGACGAACTCGCCTGTCGAGATGTCATGTATGTATCGAAGAACAGAATAAGAATAAGGAGTGCGTATTGTCATCTCAGAACTCCCAATGCATGTTCTACAACCGCGCGGATATTCTTCCTCACCTCAATGAAGTAAGGGATTACCCTACCCGCCAGATCCGGACCCGATAGCCAATCTGGTGGAAGTGCCTTGAAGTAGTCTTCGAAGCGAGTCTCAGGGAGATCTTCCCATGCTTGGGTAAATCTGTCCAAGGTTTGGGGGCACGAGGCGAGGTTAGGCTTGGCAAAGATATGACGGTCAGGTGACGAATAATTGTCGAAACCACCGTCCTGCCACGGGGCCTTCCAAAACAGCACTTGATCGGAGTTGAGCGTGAGCTCGTGATCGAAGATAGCCAGACCATCCCCCGAGAAGAGGCAATTGGGGTTGTCCGGCCGACGGTCTGCATTCACGATGATGGCATCGAACGTGAAGATCTCTGCAGCTTCAGCACAGAGCTCCGCGGGGACAGTTTGGCCCTTTACCCATGCAACAAAGCCGTTTGGCAACCTCTTAGAACCGAAGGCCAGACGGTTACTGTTCCTCATCAGCGTGGCCCTGTCGGGATCCTGCGTGGCGACAAGGTCGATGAACTCTTGAGTGAGTTCGACGATGAATGGTGCGGGGATTGGCAAGCGAAGGTCTGCGGCCAACATGCCGGCAATCGCCTCAATGGCCAAGTTCTTCACGCCTTCCATGGTGCCTGCCGAGCACTTCGTCACGACTTCGATCGGCAACTCGTCGTCCCCTTCGCACTCGAGGAGAAGGGGCGTTGTACGGCCAGTTGTCATTCGCTTGACGAAACGCGTGGCTGTCACTTGTTCAAGCATCTCCGCCAGTCCGTTTTTTTTGGGAAAAGTATGCAATTCTACATTTACTTTGCCCGATTAGTCCTTGCCGTGTGAAAGAGCAGACAAGCAGGGCGCGCGTAGCGCCCAAAAAATTGACCTTCGAAGGGAATCTGAAGTAGCGGGATCACAGCCGCCCAACGGGGTGCCAAAGCCTGCTCAGGGGGCGTCGTCAAGCGGCCATCGTGGCCGGCGCCAAGTGGAGCGAAGCGCTTCCCCTCCGACAATCAAATCCCCCTTGCTTTTGGAGGCGAACTGTCCGAAACCGACCGTCTACGTACTGGGGCCGCAGGCATGTACGTAAATTAGTCTTTACTTATTTCGTACTGGTCACATAATGCGTACACCCTCAACGTACACATCAGGAACGCAGCCATGTCCCGAACCTTCGCCTACGCCCGGGTTTCCACCGCGGACCAGACGACCGACAACCAGGTACTCGAGATCCAGACGGCCGGCTTCGCTGTCGAGCCGCACCGCATTGTCGTCGAGAACATCTCCGGATCGATCGCCGCCGGCGAGCGCCCCGGGTTCGCCAAGCTGCTGCACAAGCTGGAGGCGGGTGACGTGCTGATCGTCACGAAGCTGGACCGGCTCGGGCGGAATGCGATGGACGTGCGCGCCACGGTCGAGCGTCTGGCCGCGATGGGCGTGCGGATCCACTGCCTGGCGCTCGGCGGCGTCGACCTGACCAGCGCGGCCGGCAAGATGACGATGGGCGTGCTAAACGCGGTTGCGGAATTCGAGCGCGACCTGCTGATCGAGCGTACCCAGGCCGGGCTCGCTCGCGCCAAATCAGAGGGCAAGGCTCTGGGGCGGCCGGCGGCGCTCGCTGAAGCAGAGCAGGCCGAGGCGCTGGCGAAGCTCGCCGCCGGCGTCTCGATCGCCCAGCTCGCCCGCGACTACGGCACGACCAGGCAGAGCATCATGCGCGCCCGGGACAGAGCAGCAAGCCGCCAGGGAGCCCACCATGCATGACGATCAGCAGAGGCAGCTCGCGGCGCTAGTGGAGCAGGCCCGCGAGGATCTGCTCAGGATCGGCAGAGCACTGATCGATGACGAGAGCGTCAAGGTCTCGAATTTGGTGGGCGAGCTCAATGAGACCCAAGAGATGGTCGATGATATCGGCAATCCGTACCTCGGCTTCTGCTCGCAGAGCGGCCGGCTCGGAGGCGTCATGTTTGTGATGGGCGAGATTGGCGCCTCCATCTTCGAGCTGGCCGGCACCGAAGCCGCCAAATCCGATCGGCAGCTGAGGCTCGAGTTGCAAGGCTACGTGCACGAATTTGGCCGGATTGGGAAGAGGCTGCTACGGATCAGCGAAACCGACGTCGTGTTCATCGTGGGTGATGCCCGCGTCCTGCACGACCATCCTGATCTTGGCCAGGCCGATGAGGTCAGGAGGCGCTTGGCGGCGGCGACGGACTACCTGGAAGAGCAGTCGGAAGTCTGGTGGTTGATGGCCGAGGAAGCCCAAAAAAAGGCTGCCGCTTACGAAGCAGCGCTGGCCGCCCATTCGTACCCGCAAATGATCAATTGACTAGGTGCGTGCCAAGCCCAGCCTTGCTGGCCACGGTGCGATCGACGTCCCTGTTCACGTAGGAAGCCACCTCGCCAGCAGGCACCAGCGCCACACGCCGTGCAGTTCTGACGGCACTGCGCTATCCAGCGTCCACAGTGCGATCGACTCGGGACCCACCCAGCTTTCCGGCCCGGTGGGAGTTGAGGACTCGTGGATCTTGAATGGCTTGCTGTGCTCGTCGGGACGCGGGTGCAGCACCCAAGTCTGGGGGGATATTTTCGCCATGTTTCCGCCTTGATGTGCCGGAGATACCAGCACTAGCATTTGATCCCCATCGATTCGCCCTGAGATGAAGACCTTCAGGTAACGGCGGCAGGAGCGATGCAGAATGGCTGGCCCAACTTTCCAAGCCCATGCCGCAGCTGCCGACTTGGCTGGGGACTTTGTCTGCTCCTTGGGCGATAATTCGCATCGCAAGAAGCCCGAGCTACCTGTGGTTCATGCGGACAAACAATCCAGCCCCCCCGTGCCGCAAATAATCGGCCTGCTGCTGTTCCTGCACATAAACGCGGACCGGCTAAACTCGCGTCCACCGAATCCGCGTGCCGCACGACAGGTTGTTCGTTGGAGAACGGAGATCTAGAACTGTTCGTAGCCAGCATTTCAGACATGAGGCAGCCCAGATACGGATGTTTAGCGCATTCAAGGGACGTGACCAGAGTCCCGCACTGTAGCAAGAGGCGTCGTAGCCGTAGCTAGTGTGTTCAGTTTATTTTTAAGAACTTTCTAAGGATTGTTGATGCCGTGGTTGGAGTGGTTGGATCGCCAGGAGGACGTGGAAGCAGCGGGGCATCTTCCCTACCGGATATTGGAGCCCGTTCCGGAGTTGGACTACGGCGAGCCCGATTCGCCTAACATGCTCATACAAGGCGACAATCTGGATGCCATCAAGGCCCTCATGCCGTATTACGGGGGACAGGTGAAGTGCGTCTTCATAGATCCGCCCTACAACACCAAGTCTGCGTTCGCAAACTACGACGACAATCTAGAGCATGCCAAGTGGTTGTCGATGATGTATCCGCGGCTTGAGCTCCTGAAGCAGTTGCTTGCGGAGGACGGCTCGATCTGGATGACCATCGACGACAATGAGGCACACTATTTGAAGGTGATCGCGGATGAAGTGTTCCACCGGGGATGCTTCATTGCCGACGTCGCCTGGAAGCGTCGAGATGGCGCCCCCAACGACCGGAAGATTGGCTCCACTTACGATCACCTGCTGGTTTATGCGAAGTCGAAGGTGGGCAATGCGAAAAAGACTGTCGCGGAAGAAAAATTCAACTTGATGCAGCGCACTGAAAAGGCCGATGCGCAATACCAGCTTTACGTAGAGCCGTTTGGCTTCGATGAGCGCGGGCCGTTTCGAAAGGTGGATTCCACGGGCAACGCGAAAGGTGGACGCTTCGTCGAAAGTTTGATCTACCCGGTGAAAAACCCCTTTACCGGGGAGGAGGTCTACCCGAGAAAGGGCCGCTGCTGGGTCTACAAGCGCGAAGTCATGGAACAGATGGTGGCCGACCGCCGCTTCTTCTGGGGCAAGGACGGCAACGCGGGCACGCCGATGCGCAAGTTGTTCAAGTCCGAAGCGAAGCAAGGCATGACCGCACCAACCATCTGGGATGACGTGGGACTGAACCAGCACGCTGCCCGAGAAATAGAGCTTATTTTCGGCGAGAAGGCTGTATTCGAGACGCCCAAGCCGGAAGGGCTGATGAAGCGCATTCTGGAAATAGCCACCAATCCAGGTGACATTGTGTTGGACAGCTTCTTGGGGTCCGGCACCACGGCCGCAGTAGCGCACAAGATGAAACGCCAGTGGATTGGCATCGAAATGGGTGAACAAGCCAAGGAGCACTGCGCCCTCCGACTCCGCAAGGTCGTGGACGGCGAGCAGGGTGGCGTATCCAAAGATGTTGGCTGGCCGGAAACAGGCGTAACCGTCCGCTGAAGGCCGTGTAGACGCG
>NZ_JFJV02000064.1:0-2492 GCF_000611145.1 Cupriavidus sp. SK-3
CCCCGCCACGCCCCCCGCCCCCGCCAGCGCATAGCCCAGCTTGCGGCTGCGTTCCACACCGCGCTGCAGCTTGAGCAGGCTGAGCCCACTGCCCTCGTATTCTCCGCGGTGCCGCTCAAAGTGCGCTGCGATTTCCTCGTCGCTCAGTTTGGCCAGCAGCGCCATGCTGGCGGTACCCTGTCCCAGCAGCCGCGTGCTCCCCGTGAGCAGGTGGAAATGCTGCACCCGGTGGCTGCCTTCCTCGGCATGCATGCAATAGCCGTGGTCGCCAATGCGCACGATCAGGAACACCGTGTCGCCGGTCTTGCGCGCCAGCGCCTTCATGCGCGTGGCGCAAGCGCTGGCCAGCGGCGAGCGGTTCATGGTGCGCAGGCCCATCGCCATGGCCGCCATGCCCAACCGGTAGCGCTTTCCCTGTTCATCCTGCCCGGCAAAGCCGGCGTGGGTGAGGTAACGCAGCATGCGGTGGGCAGTGGTGCGGTCGATGCCGGTCTGCGCCACTAGTTGCGGCAGAGTCAGCCCGGTTTCATGGTGCTCGGCCAGCAGGCATAGCAGGTTGAACGCTCGATCCAGGCTCTGGACACCTGGCATGGGAGGGGAGGCTGGCCGGGCAAGGAGGGCGGGTGGGGTGGGCATGGCGGGCAGGCGTGGCATCCGGAGGTGCGTCAAAGGCGGGTTTGTGCACATTATGCACAAATCGCGAGTTTGAGCTTGTCGCGCGCCGGCGCCTGGTTTGCAATCGATGCATTCCTTGTCCCTTGCCGAGCGCCATGCTTCCCATCGAGTCCCGGATCGATTCCGCCAGTCCCGCCTTCGCCAGCCAGCGCACCGGCATGCAAGCCCTGATCGAGCGCTTGCGCGCGCTGGAGCAGCGCGCCGCCGCTGCCTCTGAACGTTCCCGCCCCGCCTTCGCCAAGCGCGGCGCACTGCTGCCGCGCGAGCGCCTGGCCCGGCTGCTGGATCCCGCCTCCGCCTTCCTGCCGATCGCCAACCTGGCGGGCTACGGCATGGACGATCCCAACCACGACACCTCCATCCCCGGCGGCTCGCTGGTGGCCGGCATCGGCTTTGTCCGCGGCGTGCGGGCGATGGTGGTGGCGACGGACTCCGGCATCGACGCCGGCGCCATGACCGAAGGCGGCAACCTCAAGCTGATGCGATGCCAGGAAATCGCGCTGGAGAATCGCCTGCCCTTTATCCATCTGGTCGAGTCCGCCGGGGCCAACCTGCGCAAGTACCGCGTCGACAAGTTCGTGCGCGGCGGCGGCATCTTCTACAACCTGGCGCGGTTGTCCGCCGCCGGGCTGCCGGTGATCACCGTGGTGCACGGCTCGTCCACCGCCGGCGGCGCCTATATGCCAGGCCTGTCCGATTACGTGGTGATGGTACGCGGCCGTGCCCGCGCCTTCCTGGCCGGGCCGCCGCTGCTCAAGGCTGCCACCGGCGAGATCGCCACAGACGAGGAACTGGGCGGCGCCGACCTGCACGCGACCGTCAGCGGCCTGGCGGAGTTCGTAGCCGAGGACGACGAGCACGCCATTGCCCTGGCGCGCGACGTGGTGGCCAGCCTGGACTGGCCGGCCGTGGTGCCGCGCCTGCCCCAGCCCGTCCATCCGCCGTGCCTGGACGCGGGCGAGCTGGATGGCGTGATGACGCTGGACGTGAAGAAGCCTGTGGATATGCTGGAGATCATCGGCCGCGTCGTCGACGATTCCGCCTGGCTGCCGTTCAAGCCGGATTACGGACCGGCCACGGTGTGCGGCCGCGGCCGCATCGAAGGGCACGCGGTGGGCTTCATCAGCAACAACGGCCCGATCGATCCGGCCGGCGCGACCAAGGCCGCGCAGTTTATCCAGGCATGCAACCAGAGCGGCACGCCCATCGTGTTCCTGCAGAACACCACCGGCTTTATCGTCGGCCGCGCCTCGGAAGAGGCCGGCATGATCAAGCACGGCGCCAAGATGATCCAGGCGCTGTCGAACTCCACCGTGCCGCAGATCACCATCTATTGCGGCGCCTCCTTTGGCGCAGGCAATTTCGGCATGTGCGGCCGTGGCTTCCGCCCGCGCTTCTGCTTCTCCTGGCCCAACGCCCGCACCGCCGTGATGGGCGGCGAGCAAGCCGCTATGACGCTGGAAATCGTGGCGCGGCAGCAAGCCGAGCGCAAAGGCGTAGCGGTGGACGAGGAACGGCTGGCACAGCAGACCGGCGAGATCGTAGCCAACTTCGAGCGCCAGGCCAGCGCCTTCATCACCAGCGGCCTGCTGCTGGACGACGGCGTAATCGACCCGCGCGACACCCGCGCCGTGCTGGCCTTCGTACTGGCCACCGCCCGCGAGGCGGAGGCGCGCACGCCGAGGGCAATGCAGTTTGGCGTGGCCAGGTTCTGAACCCCGTAATAACCAACGCCCCCCGTGTGGGCCCCCCAAGCGATGCGAAGCGAGCCGTCAAGGTGTACCAGGCCGGATCCCGAGGGGGTGTCGCCCCATCCG
>NZ_JFJV02000064.1:2573-20096 GCF_000611145.1 Cupriavidus sp. SK-3
GCGCCTTTGACTTTAGGTTTCAAGCCATCAAACCTTTGACTTCGTAGCCCCCCAGGCAGCAACACCAGGAACAAGGAGACACCCAGAATGCTCTACACCGAAGACCACCACAACATCATGGCCAGCATCCGCCGCTTCGTGGCGGCCGAGATCAACCCCCATGTCGACGAATGGGAAGCCGCCGAAATCTTCCCCGCGCACACACTGTTCAGGAAGATGGGCGAACTAGGCTTCCTCGGCATCACCAAGCCGGTCGAATACGGCGGCCTCGGCCTGGATTTCTCCTATGCAGTGGCCGCAGCCGAAGCCCTCGGCTACGTCCACGCGCAAGGCGTCGGCATGGCCGTAGGCGTGCAGACCGACATGGCCACCCCGGCCCTGACCGCCTTCGGCTCCGACGAACTCAAGCGCGAGTTCCTGGCACCGGCCATCGCCGGCGAGGCGGTGGCGGCGATCGGCGTATCCGAGGCCGGCGCCGGCTCCGACGTGGCCTCGCTCAAGACGCGTGCCCGCCGCGATGGGGACGACTACGTCATCAGCGGCTCCAAGATGTGGATCACCAACGGCACCCAGGCCGACTGGATCTGCCTGCTGTGCAATACCTCCGATGGTCCGGTGCACAAGAACAAGTCGCTGATCATCGTGCCGCTCAAGCAGGGTGGCAAGCGCACGCCCGGCGTGGAAGTGCAGAAGATCAGGAAGTTCGGCATGTGGTGCTCCGACACCGCGCAAATTTTCTTCGACGAAGTGCGGGTGCCGGCGCGCAACCGCATCGGTGAAGAGGGCATGGGCTTTATCTACCAGATGAAGCAGTTCCAGGAAGAACGCCTGAACGGCGCGGCGCGCCGTCTCGCCTGCAATGCGCTGATCGAGGAAACCGCCGACTACCTGCGCCAGCGCATCGCCTTCGGCAAGCCCCTGCTCGACAACCAGTTCATCCAGTTCAAGCTGGCCGAACTCAAGACCGAGATGGAAGCCCTGCGCGCGCTGGTCTATATGGCAACCAAGACCTATATCGACGGTGGCGACGTGGTGGAGCTGGCCTCGATGGCCAAGCTCAAGGCCGGCCGCCTCTCGCGCGAGGTGGCCGACTGGTGCATGCAGTTCCAGGGCGGCATGGGCTACACGTGGGACAACCATGCCTCGCGCGCCTATCGCGATTTCCGCCTGGGCTCCATCGGCGGCGGGGCCGACGAGGTGATGCTCACGGTGATTGCCAAGCAGATGGGGCTGATGGCAAAGCACTGAGCTTGCCGCCCGCTTCCTTCTTCACGCAACGTATCGCTTCTCCCAAACCATGACCAACGCCGTCAATACCGAAACCGCCAATGACGCCAGCGCCGTGATCGTGCGCGAGGTCCGGGGCGCGCTGTTCGCCACCCTCAATGTGCCAGCCACGCGCAATGCACTCGCGCCCGAGGTGGTAGCCGCGCTGGCGCACGCCGTGGCGCGCGCCGAGACCGACACCGCGGTGCGGGCGCTGGTGCTGCGCGGTGCCGGCGGCTTTTTCTGCGCGGGCGGCAACGTCGGCAATTTCCAGGCGCGGCTGGATACCGGCGCTGCGCCGGACGATCCCGTGGCCAGCCGCAATCGCGAGTTCGGCCACTTCATGCAGCGGCTGGCCGCGCTGCCCGTGCCGGTGGTGGCGGTGGTGGAGGGCGCGGCCATGGGCGGCGGCATGGGCCTGAGCTGCGCCGCCGATATCGTGCTGGCCACGCCCGACGCGCGCTTCGCCTTGTCCGAGACCTCGCTGGGCATCATCGCCGCACAGATCGCGCCCTTCGTGGTGGCGCGCATCGGGGCAGCCGCCACGCGGCGCCTCGGTTTGTCCGGCGAGCGCGTGAGCGGCGACACGGCCGTGGCACTGGGACTGGTGGACCAGCTTGCCGGGGACGGCGCGGCGCTGGATGCGCTGCTCGCCGAATGGCTGACGCGCATCTGCCGTTGCGGTCCGCAGGCCAACCGCACCTTCAAGACGCTGGTGGCGCGCACCGGGCAGGTAGGGCAGGGCGAGCAGCTGGACGAGGCCTCGCACCTGTTCGCGCAATGCATGCGCAGCGAAGGCGCTGAAGGCATCCAGGCCTTTCGCGGCAAGCGCGACGCCGACTGGGTGGTGCGCTTCGATGCCGCCGACGTACGCGCCGCGCAGGCCACGCAAGACTGAACACACGGGCAACCCGCACAGCAACGGCCCATTTCGATACTCCGCATCCCGAGACGTACCATGCCTGCTACCAGCCGACCCTTCCACACCTTGCTCGTCGCCAACCGCGGCGAGATCGCCATGCGCATCATGCGCACGGCACGCCGCCTCGGCCTTGCCACCGTGGCGGTCTATTCCGAGGCCGACCGCCATAGCCCGCACGTGGCCTTTGCCGACCGCGCGGTGCGCATCGGCGACGCCGCGCCGCGCGCGTCCTACCTGAATATCGCTGCCATCGTCGAGGCGGCGCGCAGCAGCGGCGCCGATGCGGTGCACCCCGGATACGGCTTCCTGGCCGAGAATGCCGAATTTGCCGAAGCGGTGACGCGGGCCGGGCTGGTCTTCGTCGGCCCGCCGGCAGAGGCGATCCGCGCCATGGGCAACAAGGCGGAGGCCAAGCGCCTGATGCTTGAAGCGGACATGCCCTGCATCCCTGGCTACCAGGGCGAGGCGCAGGACGACGCAGCGCTGCTGCGGGCCGCGGCGCAGATCGGTTTTCCGCTGATGGTCAAGGCCGCGGCCGGCGGCGGCGGGCGCGGCATGCGCCTGGTGCATGAGGCGGATGCCTTGCCCGGCGCGCTGGCCAGCGCGCGCTCCGAGGCCAGCGCCGCCTTCGGCTCCGGGCAACTGATCCTGGAGCGCGCGGTGATCGCGCCGCGCCATGTGGAGATCCAGGTCTTCGCGGATACGCAGGGCCATGTGATCCACCTTGGCGAGCGCGACTGCTCGGTGCAGCGGCGCCACCAGAAGGTGGTCGAGGAAGCGCCGTCGCCAGCGGTATCGCCGGCGCTGCGTGCCCGCATGGGCGAAGCCGCAGTGCGCGCCGCCCAGGCCATCGGCTACGCCGGCGCCGGCACCATGGAGTTCCTGCTCGACGGCGACGGCAATTTCTACTTCATGGAAATGAACACCCGCCTGCAGGTGGAGCATGCCGTGACTGAAGCCATCACCGGTTTCGACCTGGTCGAATGGCAGTTGCGGGTGGCCGCCGGCGAGGCGTTGCCGGTCACGCAGGACCAGGTGGCGCTAAGCGGCCACGCCATCGAGGTCAGGCTGACCGCCGAGGATGTGGCCGCAGGCTTCCTGCCGCAGGGCGGGCCGGTGCGGCGCTGGCGCGCGCCGGGCGCCGGGCACGATGTGCGGGTCGACCACGCGCTGCAGGAAGGCGGCGAAATCCCCGTTCACTACGATTCGATGGTGGCCAAGCTTGTCGCCCACGGCGCCACCCGCGAAGAAGCACGCCGCAAGCTGCTGCGCGCGGTGGAGCAGACCGTGCTGCTGGGCGTGGCCAGCAACCAGGGCTTCCTGGCCGACTGCCTGGCGCACGAAGCCTTCGCCGCCAGCGAGGTGCATACCGGCTTTGTCGACGCGCATATGCAGTCCGCGCTGCGCGCGGCGCAGCCCGCCGCGACGCAGGTGGCCTGCGCGGCGCTGGCCGCCTGTGGCTTGCTGGTGGCAGCGGCACGCCCGGAACTGGTGGCGCACGGCAGCAGCCTTGGCCTGCGCGCCGGGGAGCGCCAATGGCGCGTGGATCTGCGCACCGTGGCCGACGGCTGGGAGGCAGCCGTGTGCGAAGGCGGCGGCACGGCCGCGGAGATCGTCCGGGCGCGCGTGCTGCGCGCCGATGCGGAGCAGGGCAGTGCGCTGGTTGAGTGCAATGGTGCCGCGCTGCCGCTGGTATTCGCCACCGAAGGCGACGCCGTGCACCTGTTCAGCGCCGGCCGCGCATGGCGCTTCGCGCGCCTGGACCCGCGCCGGAAGAAGCGCGAGGCGGGCGGCGCCGAAAGCGCCGGCGAGTTGCTGGCGCCGCTGGCCGCACGCATCGTGGCGGTGAAGACGGTGGCCGGCGAGCCGGTGCGGGCTGGCCAGGTGCTGGTAGTGCTCGAGGCGATGAAGATGGAGCACGCCATCGTCGCGCCATTTGACGGCGTGGTGGCGGAACTGCACGCCCACGAAGGCGGCCAGGCTCGGGCCAGTGCCTTGCTGGCGCGCGTCGAAGCGGAGCCCGAGGGCAACGCGACGGAGTCCAGGACATGAGCGCCGCTCCCGCACCATCGAACCCGGCACGCACCATCCGCATCGGCGGCGCCTCCGGCTTCTGGGGCGATTCGGCCATCGCCACGCCGCAACTGCTGGAGGTCCCCGGCCTGCAATACCTGGTCTACGACTACCTGGCCGAAACCACCATGTCGATCCTGGCGCGCGCCCGCGCCAGGGATGCGGCACTGGGCTACGCGACCGATTTCGTCCATGCGGCGATGGCGCCGCACCTCGGCCAGATCCTGGCGCGAGGCATCCGCGTGATCGCCAATGCCGGCGGCCTCAACCCGCAGGCTTGCCGCGACGCCTTGATGGAAGCCGCCGCGCGGCAAGGGCTTACGCCCAGGGTGGCGGTGGTCAGCGGTGATGACGTGCTGCCTGCCTTCGCGGGGTGGCGCGCAGCGGGACTTACCGACCTGTACACCGGCGCCGCGCCGCCGGCCGAGCTGATGTCGGCCAACGCCTATACCGGCGCGCAGGGCATTGCCCGCGCGCTGGCGATGGGCGCCGATATCGTCATCACCGGCCGCTGCGTCGACAGCGCCGTGGTGGTCGGTGCGCTGGCCCACGAGTTCGGCTGGCAATGGAACGACTGGGACCGGCTCGCCGCCGGCACGCTTGCCGGCCATGTGATCGAGTGCGGAGCGCAGGCCACCGGCGGCCTGTTCACCGACTGGCAGCGCGTGCCGGACTGGGACCGCATCGGCTACCCGGTGATCGACTGCGCGGAGGACGGCAGCTTTGTGCTGACCAAGCCCGAACACACGGGCGGCCTGGTCGATCCCGCCGCCGTGGCGGAGCAGGTCTTGTATGAGGTGGGCGACCCCGGCAACTACCTGATGCCCGACGTCACCTGCGATTTCCGCATGGTGCGCGCCGAACTGCTGGCTCCCGGCCAGGTGCGCGTGCACGGCGCGCGTGGCCGCGCGCCCGGCGCCAGCTACAAGGCCAACGGCACCTGGCAGGACGGCTACCAGATCAGCCTGATGATGGCGATCCGCGGCATCGATGCGCCCGCCAAGGCCCACCGCACGGCGGATGCGCTGCTTGCCCGCACCCGCGCCATGCTGGCCGCCGCCGGCTTTGCGGATTACAGCGATACCGTGGTGGAACTGCTCGGCTGCGAATCGCAGTATGGGCCGCACGCGCGCGCGCTGCCGACCCGCGAAGTGGTGCTGCGCATCGGCGCGCGCCATGCGCAGGCCAGGGCGCTGCGCTTCCTGCAGCGCGAATGCTCGTCGGCGGGAACCTCGATGGCTGCCGGCACCCGCTCGTCCTTCGCCGGCCGCGTGGATATCCAGCCGGTGGTCAAGGTGTTCTCCTTCCTGGTGCCCAAGGCGGAAGTGCCGATGCGGATCGCACTGGATGGCCGGTCGGAGACGCTCGCCTGCGCCGCCCTCGTCGGCGAGCCATCCGCGCCGGCCTCGCTGGCACCCCGGCCGGAGCTTGCGATACCCGAAGGGCCACGCGTGACCGTTCCCCTTGTCACGCTGGCCTATGCACGCAGCGGCGACAAGGGCGACGACGAGAACATCGGCGTGATCGCGCGCCGGCCGGCTTATCTGCCGCTGCTGCGGGAGCAACTGACGCCGGCCGCGGTGCGCGCGTATTTCGCCCACCTGGTTGAAGGCGAAGTCGAATGCTTCGAGGTGCCAGGCCTGCACGCCCTCAACTTCCTGCTGCATCGCGCCCTGGGCGGCGGAGGCGTGGCCAGCCTGCGCTCTGATCCGCTGGGCAAGAGCTATGCGCAGATGCTGCTTGATTTTCCGCTGGCCGTGCCGCAAGGCTGGGCGTAGACGCCGGCCTGCCATTGCATAACGTCGGCCGCCAGACCCAGGCGCGCCGATGCCATCCTGACGGAGGAGAAATGAAAAGAACCACGATAACGAACCGGCCCCGCGGCCTGTGGGTAACAGCGTGCCTGATGGCCGCGGCACTGGCATGCGGCATCGCCGGCGCGGCGCGCGCCGATGCGCCTTACCCGTCCAAGCCATTGCGCGTAGTGGTGCCCTACACACCGGGTGGCGTGTCCGACGCGGTGACGCGCCTTGTCATGCAGAAGCTGGCCGAGCGCCTGGGCCAGCCCGTGGTGGTGGAAAACCGCCCCGGCGCCAACGGCATGATCGGCTCAGACAACGTGGCCAAGTCCGCGCCCGATGGTTACTCGCTGCTGGTGGTGGTAGCCGCCCATGCCATCAATCCCAGCCTCTATCCCAAGATGACCTTCGACCCCGTCAGGGACCTGACCGGCGTCAGCCAGATCGGCCGCATCCCGCTGCTGCTGGTCTCAAGCGCGCAGCTGCCGCCCGGCAGCGTGAAGGAACTGGTGAGCTGGGGCAAGGCGCATCCGGACAAGATGACCTTTGCCTCCAGCGGCAACGGCTCCGGCGCGCACCTTGCCGGCGAGCTGTTCTCGCAGGCCGTCGGCATGAGCATGACCCATGTGCCCTACAAGGGCGTGTCGCCGGCGCTGCCCGATCTGTTCTCCGGGCAGGTGGCGATGATCTTCGATTCCGTGCAGACCATGATGCCGCAGGTGAAAGCGGGAAAGCTCAAGGCCCTGGCGATTACCAGCCCCTCGCGCTGGCCGGCTGCACCCGATGTGCCAACGATGGCGGAGGCGGGCTATCCGGCGGTCACGGCCAGCAGCTGGATCGGGCTGCTGGCGCCGGCAAAGACGCCAAAGGCGGTGCTGGACAAGCTGTCGGGCGAAATGGATGCGGTGTTGCATCAGCCGGACGTCAAGGCACGGCTGATCGAATATGGGATCGATCCGGTTGGCGGGACACCGGACCAGTTCCAGGCATTCATCAAGGATGAAGCGGTGAGATGGGCCGGCGTGGTCAGGAAGGGCGGGATCAAGGTGGAGTAACCAGATCCGGATCACATCTCCGGCGGCTGCGGTTCCAGCGGATCGAAATCCAGTTCGATCTTCGCGCCGTTGGGATCGTGCAGGAACAACTGCCAGACGCCGGAGCCCGCTTGCCGGCCGAGGTGGAACGGAACGCCCCGGCGCCGCAGGTGGCTGGTGACGTGCCGGAGGTCCGTGGCGCTGAAAGCCATGTGATCCAGCACGCCCGCGGCCGGTGCCGGCAGTGCATCGACCGCGACGAGATGAATGATGGGCGCGCCGGCGGCATAGAGCCAGGCCCCGGGGAAGGCAAACGGCGGACGGGCGCCGGTTTCGAAGCCAAGCACCTCGGTGTAGAACCGGACGGTGTCTTCCAGCGCGGCGGTCAGTACCGTGAAGTGGTTCATCCCGACAATCGTCATGCTTTGCTCCTTGTTGCAGGAGCGTGGCGCTCCCCGGGTGATTCAGGCCTGAGTCTTCAGTCCTCAGACCAGGCCAGGCATTGGCACGTCGGGATTCACGTCGGCCTCGTAATCCACTCCGTCCATCTCGAATCCGAACAGGCGCAGGAATTCCTTTTTGTAGCCGGTGAAGTCCGTCAGCGCGTAGATGTTGTCGCTGGTGACCTGGGGCCAGAGTTGCTGGACGCGGGACTGCACCTCCGCGTCGAGTTCCTTGTAGTCGGCGCGCAGGCGGCCTTCCTGGTCCAGGCACGGCGCATCGCCGTACAGGCTGTCCTTGTAGAGCCCGTAGACCTGCTCGATGCAGCCTTCATGCGTGCCCTGTTCCTTCATGACCTTGAACAGCAGCGACAGGTACAGCGGCATCATGGGGATGGCGGAACTTGCCTGCGTGACCACGGCCTTCAGCACCGAGACGCGCGCGTCGCCACCCTTGGCGGCCAGCTTGTCGCGCAGGCCAAGCACCTTCTGGTCCAGGTCCTTCTTGGCGGCGCCGATGGAACCGTTCCAGTAGATGTCGTGCGTGATCTTCTCGCCCAGGTAGGTAAAGGCGGTTGTCTTCGCGCCGTCGGCCAGCACGCCCGCGGCCTGTAGCGCATCGATCCACATCTGCCAGTCTTCGCCGCCCATCACGGCCACGGTGTTGTCAATCTCGCTTTGTGTCGCGGGCTCCAGGATGGTCTCCCTGACTACTTCCTTGTCGGTGTCGAGGCCGCGCAGGCTGACCGCCTTGCCAACCGGTTTCAGCGTCGAGTTGAACACTTCGCCGGTCTTCGGGTGCGTCCGTTTCGGAGAGGCGAGGCTGTAGACCACCAGGTCGACCTGACCGAGATCGCGCTTGATGGCATCAATCGTCTTCTGCTTGATCTCGTCGGAGAAAGCATCGCCATTGATGCCCTTCGCGTACAGGCCCTTGTCAGCGGCAAACCGGTGGAAGGCCGCGGTGTTGTACCAGCCGGCCGTGCCCGGCTTGCTGTCGGTGCCGGGACGTTCGAAGAAGACACCGAGCGTATCGGCGCCGGAACCGAATGCGGCGGTGATCCGGGCCGCGAGACCGTATCCGGTCGACGCGCCGATCACCAGGACTTTCTTCGGACCGCCGGCGATGGCGCCTTTTGCCGTGACGTAGTCGATCTGTTCCCTGACGTTGGCTTCGCAGCCCGTGGGGTGGGTGGTAACGCAGATAAAGCCACGCACGCGCGGTTTGATGATCATGAAGACCTCGCTTGTTAGATGCCGAGCCTGATTTAGAAGGCGAAAACTTCGCGCATTGTAAATGAGGCGGCAAAAGGCGAGGCCGCCCGCCCCGCGGGAGTGCCGGGCGGCGGGCGCCGGCCTTTCAGCGTTGCTGGCGGTACGCTACCTGAAGCCAGCCCTGAGAGGCGCCGCTGGTGTCCGGGCCTGCGGGATCGTCGGCGTGCCGGACCGCGCGCGACAGGCGTGTCCGCAGCTCATCGCGTTCCGTGAAGGTCGGCGCGGCCAGCCAGCCAACAAACTCGTCGTGCCAGTTCTCCCACGCGTTCTCGTCAAAGTCGAACGCCTCGTCCAGCCGTCCGCCATCGCGCAGGTAGGTGCCCACGATGCACGCACCGTCCCAGTACGCCACGGCCACGTCGGTCAGGTCCGCCGTGGTTCCCGCCGGCAGGTCGCGCAGCAACATCGACAAGTGGGACTTGAACGCTTCGAATCCGCCTGAGCTCATGGCCTGCTCCGATTCCGGGGACGAGTCCATTGGGGTGAGGTACCCAATCCCATGGCGCGCAGGTCTTCAGCGTTGGCCGGCGCGCGCAAGACCGGCCGCTTGTCCGAGGGGGCGCTGTTGCCTCCGGTCCCGCTCACCCGAACGACCCCCGCGTCAGGTCTTTCTCGAACTCGATGGTCCATGCGGTGCCATGCCCGATCCGGTAGCCCCGCTCCTTGAGCGTCGACTTGCGAATGATGGTGACATGGCCCTGCAGCGGGTAGACCTCGTCAACGACATCCGACGTGCCGGCTTCCTGAAGCAGGAAGTCTGCTTCGTCAAGCCGGTGGCGGTGCAGGATGGCGACGAATTCCGCCTTTTCGTCCGGTGCGATTACTGACATCTTGCGTTCCTCCAATCATGAACGCAGCACTTTTCCAAGATAGCACAAGCGTCAACGCCGCGGCCCTCAGCGCTTGCGCGGCTTGCCGGCGTGCGGCGCATCGTCGGCCGGATCGGGAATCAGGTCCTTGTCAAGCACGTCATCAATGCTGGGCGGCGCAGGCGGGTGCTCTTCGCGCTGCGCGCTATGGTCCGCGCGGTCCGCGGGGGTGTCCGCGGGAATACTCTCGGCGGCGCGAGTGATCTCGTCCATGCCTTCTTCCGGTGCGTCATCCTCGTCCGGTTCGTGGCCATGGCGGAAATCGATCGGTTCCGCCGTCTGCCCGGCGAATGCATCAATGGTCTCGTCGATGTTCTCCCACAAGTCTTCCGTTCCGGCGGAATCCGGCATGCCGGGAAGACGGCGCTCCGGTCGCGGACGATCGGGGAATCCGGTTTGCCGCGTCTTGCCGGAATCGACCTTGTGTGGCTTTTTCATGGTCTGCTCCTGAGCGACGATCGAGCGGCGATCGTGGTCATGCCGCAAGCAAGCATGCGCATGTTTCCATAATAAGCACGCAAGGAGCGCGATGTGAAGCCGGGGTGCCTGATGCGGTACCGGTCATGCGAAACGACAGGCCGTGTCTTGCCCGGCACGGTGTCCTAGAATGAAATCCCAGGTTGCCGGAAGTCGCTGGCAGACCGGCGGCAGCGAGTCCCTGCACCATGCAGGTTGGAGGCGCGTCATGCCCACCTATCAGTATCGTTGCGAGAAGTGCGGTCAGGTTTTCGACCACGCGGAACATCTCGCGGAACACGCGACGGCCCATCCGCCTTGCCCCAAGTGCGGCAGCGAAACGGTCCAGCACATGCCGACACCGTTCGTTGCGAAGACGGCGAGGAAGAGTTGAGGCCTGCCTGACCCCGATAGCGAGGAAGAGCGCGTGGCCCATTCGGATGCCGGGCCGGGCGCCGGGCGAATTGCGTCCCCGTGTGCTGCTTGCTTCTCTGCGGCAGCCTCGTTGCCTCGGGCCGCCCCTTACCCGCGGCGCAAGGATGACCGGCGGCACCGTCCTCTTCCCGGAACGGCCAGTGTTTCGCCTGCGGGTCCTTTGCCTGCCACCGCGCCTTCTCCTCCCATCAGCCGCACCGTCCCACGATACGCCAGCCAGCACCGATATCGCGCACCAACCATTGCGGAGGCCAGTCATGCCGCGCAAGCTGATTCTCATCGTCCTGATCCTGTTGGCAGCCGGACTCCTCTGGCCACGGTTTTACGGGCTCGGGACCGGCCTTGGCCTCGGCCTCGGCCATTTGCCGGGAGATATCGTCGTTCATCGTCATCACTTTCACCTTGTCCTTCCGATTGCGACGTCTCTGCTCGTCAGTGCCGCCGCATCATTCATCCTCTGGCTGATGGGCCGGTGAAGCGTGCGGTTGGTGTGCCGCGCCGGTCCGGCATATATTGAAAGCCTTTCCAGCGCATTCTTCCTGACAGCCCCCTATGCTGTACAAGTTCATCGAGTACCAGCGTTCGCTGATCGAGCCGTGGACAGCGTGGGCGGCGCAGGCCACGAACGCATTCACTGACCCCGGCAGCCCGTTCGCCCATGTGCCTGGGGCATCTTGCTTTGCTGCGGGCTATGAGTATCTCTACCGGCTGGGCAAGACCTATGGGAAGCCCGCCTTCGGCGTCACCGCGTACGACGCGGATGGCCGCGTCGTGGCAGTGGACGAGCAGGTCGTGCTGGAACGGCCATTTTGCCGTCTGCTGCGTTTTGCCCATGAGGCGGCCGCCGCGCCGGAGCGTCGGCCGGCAGTGCTGGTGTGCGCGCCGCTGGCGGGCCATCACGCCGTGCTGCTGCGAGAAGTCGTTGAAATGCTGCTGCCCGCTCATGAGGTCTATGTGACGGACTGGCGCGATGCGCGTCACGTGCCCGCGGCCGAGGGGCCGTTCCGCCTGGACGACTGCGTCGGCGAGATACAGGCGTTCATCCGGCATATCGGCGGGCAGCGCCTGCACGTGCTTGCCGTCTGCCAGGCAACCGTGCCGGCGCTGGCGGCGACATCGCTGCTGGCCAGCGCCGGCGAGCCGGTGCCAAGAAGCCTGGTGCTGATGGGCGGCCCGATCGACGCCCGCCGCAACCCGACCGCCGTGGACCGCCTGGCCGCCCGCCAGCCGCTGGCGTGGTTCGAGAGCAACCTGATCTGCACGGTGCCGGCCCGCTATGCTGGTGCGGGCCGCAAGGTGTACCCCAGCTTCCTGCAGCATGCCGGCCTGGTGATGGCGCATCCGGCGCGCATGGTCGGTGCGCAATGGGACTACTACCTTGACCTGGTGCACCGCGATGCCGAGCACGCGCCGGCGCACCGGCGCATTTGCGATGAGTACAACTCGGTGCTCGACATAGCGGCGGAGTTCTACCTGGATACCATCCGCATCGTGTTCCAGGAGTTCCGGCTAGCCCGCGGCAACTGGAGCGTGCAGGGCCACGCCGTGCGTCCCCGGGACATGCGCGATATTGCCCTGCTCACCGTGGAGGGCGGGCGGGACGACATCTCCGGCCGCGGCCAGACCCACGCGGCGCAAGACTTGTGCAGCGGCATCGCGCCGCGCCACAGGCGGCAGTTCACGGCGGCGCAGTGCGGCCACTATGAGCTGTTCTCCGGGCAATTGTGGCGGACCGAGGTGTATCCCGTGGTCCGCGACCTGATCCGGGAGTACGCCTAGCGTCCTTGTGCCGGAGCAGCGTTTGCGCCGCTTGTTTCCATACTTGTTCTCGTCACAGCCCACTATACTGGGCTAGACGCCTGCAACGCGCAGCGTAGCCTCGGGATGCAGCCGCTATCGCCGGCCTTCCGTAGATTTGCACCCACCCATCACATGGAGACTGAATATGTCGATTCGCATCGGTGACGAAGCCCCTGATTTCACGGCAGATACCACGGAAGGCAAGATAAATTTCCACGAATGGATCGGGGACAAATGGGCGATCCTGTTCTCCCATCCCAAGGACTTTACGCCGGTCTGTACTACCGAACTGGGTTATATGGCCGGCCTCAAGCCGGAATTCGACCGGCGCAATACCAAGATCATCGGGCTCAGCGTGGACCCCGTCAGTGACCACCAGAACTGGGTCAAGGACATCGCGGAAACGCAGGGCCACGCCGTCAACTATCCCATGATCGGTGACGTCGACCTCACGGTCGCCAAGCTCTACGACATGATTCACCCGAACGCGAGTGGTGGCCCGCGCACTGCCGTGGACAATGCCACGGTGCGCTCGGTCTTCCTCATCGGGCCCGACAAGAAGGTCAAGGCAATGCTGGTTTACCCGATGAGCGCGGGCCGCAATTTCGACGAAGTACTGCGCCTGCTGGATTCCCTGCAGCTCAACGCAAAACACACGGTAGCCACGCCGGTCAACTGGAAGCCGGGCGACGACGTGATCATCCCCACCTCCGTATCCGACGAAGACGCAAAGAAGAAGTACCCGCAAGGATTCAAGACGCTCAAGCCGTACCTGCGGGTAGTGGCGCAGCCGAAGTAAGGCCAGGCACCCGCCGCGTGGGTGGGTGGGCCCGCCAGGGCCTCCCCTCCCGCGTGATGCGAAGCGGGCCGTCAGGGTGTATCAGTCAGGGTGTACCAGTCTCTCTACAAAATCCCCCTTTCCCTCAACCCTCCCAACTCAGCCTCGCCCAGCCCCAGTTCAGCCCGAAGGGCCCCCTCCGTATGTTCCCCCAGCATAGGCGGGCACCGCATTTCCACCGGCGTGGCAGAAAACCGCAGCGGACTGCGCAAGCTCGGCGCATCCACCCCCCGCCCATGCGGCAACCGCACCAGCAACCCGCGATGCCTGACCTGCGCATCCTCGAACACCTCGTCCAGTTCATTGATGGGCCCGCCAGGCACGCCGGCACGCTCCAGCGTTTCCAGCAATTCAGCCGAACCCCGCCCGGCAACACGCGCGGCAATCGCTTCGCGCAAGGTCTCCCGGTTGGCGACCCGGTCAACGTTCTGCGCGAAGCGCGGATCGGCGGCGAGTTCCGGACAGCCAAGCAGCTTGCACAGCGCGGCAAACTGCCCGTTGTTGCCGGAGGCGATGATCAGGTGCCCGTCGCGGCACGCGAACACTTCGGAGGGCGCGGCCACCGGGTTGGTGTTGCCGGCGCGCCGGGGCAGCTTGCCGGTCATCTGGTAGCCCAGCGCCAAGTGGCCATTGACCGCCACCGAGGCATCGAGCATGGCCGCGTCGATGTACTGGCCTTCGCCGGTGGCCTGGCGGTGATAGAGCGCACCCATCAGGGCGACGGTGGCGTAGAGGCCGGTGAGGATGTCGGTGATGGGGATGGCTGTGCGCATCGGCTCGCCGCCGGGGGTGCCGTCCGGCTGGCCGCAGGTGCTCATCAGTCCGGCCATGCCCTGCAGGATGAAGTCGTACGCCGGGCGGGCGGCGTAGGGGCCGTCGGGGCCGAAGCCGGTGACTGAGCAATAGATCACATCGGGGCGCAGCGCGCGGATGGACTCATAGTCGAGCCCGTATTTCTTCAGGCTGCCGGCCTTGTAGTTCTCCACCACCACATCGCAGCGCGCGGCCAGTTGCCGTACCAGTTCGGCGCCTTCGGGCCTGGAGATATCGATGGTGAGCGACTGCTTGCCGCGGTTGCAGGCGAGGTAGAAGGCGGAGTCGTTGGTGGCCGCGCCTTGCGCGTCGGTGAGGAACGGGCCCATCTTGCGGGTGTCGTCGCCGTCGCCGGGCTTCTCGATCTTGTAGACGGTGGCGCCCATGTCGGCCAGGTTCTGCGTGGCCCACGGGCCCGCCACCACGCGCGTCAGGTCGAGTACCTTGATGCCTTCGAGAATTGCGCTCATGTGCCTGCCATCCGGGAAGTAGAGATCCCGCATCATTCGCGGGATTTGCCGTGCACGCAATTCGCCAATGCGGAAGCCGGCTTACGGCGAGGCGGAAGCGTGGGTGTGGCCGGCGTGGGACTTGTGCTGGCCGTGCTCGTGCTGCGCCGCCTGGTTCGGATCGAAGTCGCAACTCGGGTTGGCTTCGTCGTGCGAATGCGGGTGCAGCGCGCCGGGGATATGCCGGCTGCTGAGCCCGTCGGCGTTGAGCCATGCCAGCGTGGCGGCGGCCGCGCGGTCGATGAGCGTGCCGCACTGCGTGTAGTCGTACGGGGAGACGTCGAGCGGGCACAAGGGCGGGACCACCGAGATATGCGCGTGGTCCGCCCAGCGCTCCAGGTCCTGTACCAGCTGGCGCGCGACCAGCAGCGACAGCGCATTGAAGGCATGGTCGATGGGGCCGCGCGGTTCGCGCCGCGCCGCGCAGGCAAAGCCCGCGGGCAGCACCACCACGCGCGTGGCGCCCAGGCGGATGGCGGTGGAGACCGGTGTGTTATTGGCCACGCCGCCGTCGATCAGTTGCCGCCCGCCCAGTGCCACCGGCGGGAACACCCCGGGGATGGCGGCGCTGGCCAGCACCGACTGGACCAGGCTGCCGGAGGACAGCACTACCTCCGCGCCGGTCTGCATGTCGGTGGCGACTACATATAGCGGCAGTTCGGCGCGCTCCAGCGGCATGTCGCCGAAATGGCGGGACAGCAGGCGCTTCAGCGCGGCGGAGTCGACCAGGTGGGCACGCTGCCCGCGCAACATGCTGAACAGGCTGCGCCACGACCACGGCATGACCTCGGCGCGGCGCAAGCCGCGCCAGAGCGTTTCCAGCTGGGTAGTGCCGGCCACGTGCGGGTTGCAGGCATAGTAGGCGCCGTTGATGGCGCCAGCGGAGGCACCGACGACGAAGTCGGGCTTCATGCCCCACGCCACCAGCTCGCGCAGCATGCCGGCCTCGACGGCGCCGAGGCTGCCGCCGCCGGCAAAGACAAATGCGGTTTTTTCCATGGTCTGTGGTGCAGTGCGAAAGCGCAGGGGAATCCTGCAAAGGAAGCATAGGCGACATTTCGCCTGCGCGACAGGCGTCTGCCGCGGGCGGAAGGCGCCGATGGCACATAATGTGCATACAGTGCCAGAAAAAGCACGCGCGCGCCAAGATATCGAGGCCGCCAAGAGAGGAGACAATGAGCAGTTCAACCGACAAGTTTTCGGCCACCATGCGCGATGGCCTGGCCAATCTCGCGCGGCGCCTGCGCTTTGCCATGGAGGAGGGCTCCATCTGGCTGGACGAGCAGCGCATGATCCTGATCCACACCGGCGCGCTGGGCGCGTTGCGCAAGGAATTGGTGGATACCATGGGCATGGAGCGCGCGCGGGGCTTGTTCATGCGCATGGGCTTCCATTCCGGCATGCGCGACGCGGAGCTGGCGAAGAAGCTGCGCCCCGGCGACAGCGACTTTGGCCTGCTGGAGATCGGGCCCTGCCTGCACACCATCGAAGGCGTGGTGCGCGTGACCCCGGTCAAGGTGGATATCGACATCGCCGCTGGCATCTACGACGGCGAATTCCTGTGGGAAGACTCCTTCGAAGGCGATGTCCACCGCCAGCTGTTCGGCATCGTCGACGAGCCGGCCTGCTGGATGCAGATCGGCTACGCCACGGGCTATACCTCGGCCCTGATGGGCCGCACCATCCTCTACCGCGAGGTGGAGTGCATCGCCTGCGGCCACGATCACTGCCGCATCGTCGGCAAGCCGCTGGAAGCGTGGGAGGACGGTGCCGAGGTGCTGAAGCTCTACCAGCCCG
Organism: Cupriavidus sp. SK-3; assembly: GCF_000611145.1. Lineage (NCBI taxonomy): Bacteria > Pseudomonadati > Pseudomonadota > Betaproteobacteria > Burkholderiales > Burkholderiaceae > Cupriavidus > Cupriavidus sp. SK-3. The sequence goes on from NZ_JFJV02000064.1 coordinate 18,900, forward strand.
ACCCGGTGATAGAGACCATCCTGGAGCTGCAAAGCGAGGTCGAGCACCTGCGCGCCCTGCAGCGCAACAACGGCAAGCCCGCCGATCTGGTGGGCAGCGCGCCCGGGTTCCGCGCTGCCTGGGGCCTGTTGCAGCGCGCCGCCGCAAGCCATGTCACGGTGCTGCTGCTGGGCGAGACCGGCGTTGGCAAAGAGCGCTTCGCGCAAGCGCTGCACGCGGTCAGCGCGCGGGCCGACAAGCCATTCATCGCCGTCAATTGCGCGGCGATCCCCGATGAACTGATCGAAGCCGAGCTGTTCGGCGTGGAGAAGGGCGCCTTCACCGGCGCCCACCAGTCGCGCCCCGGGCGCTTCGAGCGGGCGCATGGTGGCACGTTGTTCCTGGACGAACTGGGCGAGCTGTCGGCGTCGGCGCAATCCAAGCTGCTGCGGGTGCTGCAGGAAGGCGAGGTGGAGCGGGTGGGCGGCACCGAGCCGCGCAAGGTGGACGTACGGCTGGTGGCCGCCACCAACGTGGACCTGGCGGAAGCCGTGAAGCAAGGCACCTTCCGCAAGGACCTGTACTACCGGCTCAACGTCTATCCCGTCACCATCCCGCCGCTGCGCGAGCGCCTCGACGATATCCGCCTGCTGGTGGAGCGTTTCGTTGCCCGCTACGGCGCGCGCCACGGCAAGAAGATCGTCGGCATCACCGACCGCGCGTTGGCCGAACTAAGGCGCTACGACTGGCCAGGCAATGTCCGCGAACTGGAAAACGTGATCGAGCGCGGCGTGATCCTGGCCAGCAATGGCGGGCAGATTTCCGCGGACCACCTGTTCCTGCCCAGCAGCGCGCCGCAGGCGATGGACACCGCGCCGCGCCTGGGCGTCAGGGGTACGCTGCCGGAACTGCGCGAAGCGGCGGTGCACGGGCTGCTTGACCATATGGCGGAGCAGCAGCTCGCGCTGGGCGATGTCGAGACTGTGTTGATGGAAGCGGCTATGCAGCGCGCTAACGGTAATATGAGTCAGGCGGCGCGGTTGTTGGGGATTACGCGGCCGCAGTTGGCGTATCGGTGGAAGACGCGGGGGATTCGGGGGGAGGGGGGGTGATTTGGCTGGGTTGGGCGGTGTTTTCTTGAGCGGCGATGGTTATTGCAACCATCGGCCGTACAGACATCGCCCTGTTGGGGTGGTCGCTGTTTGTTTGGGCGGTGTT
>NZ_JFJV02000065.1:0-12490 GCF_000611145.1 Cupriavidus sp. SK-3
CCCGTCCGTACACCAGTTTCGACTTTAGCCCGCCAGCGCCCCGGTAAAGGCGTACACCACATTGACCGGCGCGAGCAGATAGCGGATCTCCTTATGATTGCGCATCTGGGCTGCGAAATCCTTAAACACCAAGGACAGCGTCCCCACGCCGACAACAACGGCCACCAAAATCGCGACCACGCACAGGCCAACGCTTCGCGTCAGTGAACGCTGGCGCAGCGTCACCCAGGGCAACAACAACAACGGTGGTAGTGCCAAGAGCGCGATGCTGCCCATCATACGCAGCGTCAGCAACTCGCGAGCTTCCGCCGCGTCGGTGCGCAGCACATTGCGGGCCATGCCGGGGTCAAGGTAGATGCCGTATTGACTCATGAAATAGCTGGCACCGGCGGCCACTACGACCAATATTGTCAGCAACGGTTTGGCGGTCCAGCGGTTTATGAACGGCGCCAGCAGCACAAAATGCGCCGTGACCAGCGCGGTGCCCACTGCCACGCCGTAGCCCAGATCGCGCAGCCCGCTCAACGTCCGTTCGGCGAATAGCGCCCGCCAGAACGGACCGTTCAGGACGAGAACAAAGTATAGGCAGAAGCCGAGTAGCAAGGTCTCGACGCCGACCTCCAGACGCCAGGCGCGACCCACCCAATTTGCGCGCGCCCCGCTTGGTGGTGTGTCGGGCGAAGCCGGGTCACGGCGCGACCGGTTTAGATTCGGTTCCAACATTGGCGCATGGCGGGAAAGGCCGGGCATTACCAGCCGCAGCCGTTGCAGTACGCAACGCTGTGTTGAGCCGGCGGTAGACAAAAAGAATCGCGCCGAAGGCGCGATGGTGACTCGCTGGGTGCCGTCCGGCCGCTGCAGCCTATGCCGTCTGCCTAGATCAGGCCTGGTCCGACCCGAGCCGGCGCATGGGCAAGGCTGAACCTCGGCGCGTGCGCAAGCACAATAACGGGTATCGGGACAGTTTCCCCGATACCCGCCCCGCGTCAACGCACCGGCCCACCGAGCGGCCCATCGCCCCGGCGAGTCGGCGCGTTCCCGAGATTTAGGCGCCGTCGCTGAACGTGTCGCGAGGGCCTACGGCGTGGCTACCGTCGGTGAACGGGTCCCGCGTGCCCATGGCGTGACTGCCATCGGTGAACGGATCGCGTGTGCCCATGGCGTGACCGCCATCGGTGAACGGATCGCGCGTGCCCATGGCGTGACCGCCATCGGTGAACGGATCGCGCGTGCCCATGGCGTGACCGCCATCGGTGAACGGATCGCGCGGCGAGTTGACGCCAGCATTCGCGATGCCCGCGACGCCACCAAGGGTTGCCACGGTCAATGCCACCAAGGCAGTCTTCTTCAATGTACGCATTCTATTTCTCCTTGTTTCGATAGTGGCTCAGTGAGCCTGCACTTGCAGTGTAGAAAGATGTACCCCACCAGAGCCTGACGACAAAATTACAAATGTGTCATGTTGCCACTCCTGGCAAACCGGCCTTTCTTAGCCACCGGTATAGAGCTTGCTGCGCTCGATATAGACGCGCACTCCTTGGGCGTTGGGCATTGCCGGAAACAGGACGCCAAGATCCACGGATTTTCCTTGAACAAGCTCGGCGAACGTCCAGGTGGCCTCCTGCGCGCCGCTGCGGAAGGTAACGGTGTCGCCGGAGGCCACATTGACAGACTTCAGGCCGGGAGCGAGCGTCACCGCACGTGCGGCCGTGTTCGCCGGCGCCAGGCTACCGAAGAGCGTCGCCTGCGGCCCCAATGGGGTAGCAGCCTGCGCTGTAGCCATCGCGCTGGGCACTGTGAGCGGTGCCGGTGAGCTGGCTTGGTCGGCGGCTTGCCGCCGCACGTGCTCCGCCCAGTTGTCGCCCGCATTGGTTCTGGTCTGGTCCGCACTCCACGCCGGTGAACTGGATAGGACGGAGAGGGCCGCCAGCGCCAATGCGGTCAAAGCAGTCTTCTGGGTTTTCATGATGCGCTCCATAACGTTTCGAGGCATAACCTCTTAAGTGTCATGCTAGGCAGCTGGCACTCACGAGGACGTTACTCGCGAATTACATCCCCGTAAGCTTTCCCGCATCCATCTGCGTTGCAGAAATGGGTACGTCGGCGAGGTTGACGACCTGGATTGTCAGACGCGAGGGCCGCGCCTGCGACGCTTGCCCTGACGGCAGCGCGAGCCAAGGCATTCCGGAAGAACCCAAGCCGACGCGTCCACTCTTGCGCACAGACGAGCCTGGCGAACGCTTGAGACGCGGCCCGCGGCGTCCTCGTCGTTGAGGCTAAACGCCGCGATGGGCCCACGCGTGACTGCGTTCTCTACAAAGACCAGCCCTTCTTCCTGGCCACCAGCAACAGCGAGCCGCCTGCCGGGAAACGCAAGCCGGCCCGTATTAGGTTGTGCTCGAGGGTGCAAACACCCCCCAGCATGCCGTTCATGGCCGCCCCAATGCGAAACCCGTCGTCCATGGCATCGCAGGGCGGCTTGGCGCGCTGCCACACCCGGGAGATGGCCATCGCAGGCAGCAGCAGCGTCATGAAGGAGGTGACGTCCACGATTTCGAACCCGGCCGCCTCCACTTTCTTCACCAGTTCTTGGCGGGTATAGCGCCGCTTGTGCTTGGCCGCATCGTCCATATGGCTCCACAGCGACGGATGCTGAGGCACTGTCAATACGATTCCCCCATCATTCCTGCAGGCACGGTACATCTCCGCTAACACTTGGGCGTCGTCGTCGACGTGTTCGATGACGTCAAACGCCCCCAGGACATCGAAGGCGTCGCTGTAGGGAATTGCACGGGCATCCATCTGCAACAACTGAGCTTTGCATTTGCGCTGCCCCTTCATCAGTGCGCGCAACGAGGCCTCGCCGCCGACCAGGCGTGCACGCGGGAAGCGGGCCTGGACTGCGCGCAGGTTCTCCGCAGTCCCGCAACCGACGTCCATGAACGAGCGCAAGGCCGGAAAGTAGCGCTGCAGTGCGTCCAGGATCAGTTTGCGGCGATAGACGAACCAGAAGTGCGTCGCTTCGAGCTTCTCATACTCGACAAAGAGCGGTTCGTGAAACCCATCATGGTCGACCATCATGACAGGTGCCAGGCAGAGCACGCCGGCGAGAACACGGGGCTGCCAACCGCACGCGGTGCACGCCCACACGTCAATTTTGAGCGGGGCCTTACATTGATTACAGATGCGCATCGCTGTCTCCAATATCGTGCGCGCGCGACCGCCAGGCGACATCGCACGCCGCACCATAATTGCCCTGCCTTGCTCTCGCACAGGGAGGAGCGCAGGCAGGTTTGTTTCGTCTTCGGTCAGGCCGAAGGACGACATCTACGAAGGTGGAGGTAGCCAGCCCAGGAGTTGCGTGGGCGGCGTCAGAGATGGCGGGAAGGCGGGCGCAGCAACGTTTCAGGCGTTGTGCTGGCAAATATCCACAGGAGAGACGTAGGTAGCATGCCGTTCATGGGCAACGCTTGGGTCCCCAAGAAGGCAAAGATGGCAAGTGGCGAGGCGGCCGAGCAGGCAGAACACGCATGACAACCGCGCGCCTTGCCGCGCGCTTTGCTTGCCGGACAGTGATGCGACCTCGGATCGCAGTGTGCGTCGGCCTCGTCTGCGCTCGCCTCGTCAGCGACGTCGATGGTGGCAAGGGTGGCAAAGAGACCGGCGCCCTGCCGCAGCTCGGTCAGCTCGCCGCACGAAAGAGTAGCCGCTGCACCAACGTTCTGCATCGGCAATGCAAATACAACGAGCCAAAGCGATAGGTGGCGCAACAGCCTTCTCATCCGGCGGCATCAAGCATCAATTGAGTCGGGAGTCTATACGAGCCGCCTGTCAGTAGAATGACGGGGACATGACAGACGCAGCGCTTCCCCTGACTTTTTCCAACGGACGCTGGCGTCACGGTAAGCCCGCGAAGGAAGCCTAGAAGCGATGCCTCTGATGAAAGCATCCGTATCATGCGTGAGTCCCCGCTCCGGCTACCGGCGTCGGCACGCCAGCGGGCAATCAATATGACAGGCGAGTGCGTCAGTGGCCGCGTGAACCGTGAGCGGCATTGTGCCGGCGGCGCTCAGGCTCACGTCGCCCATGTTCGATGCCGTGACGCGGCTGGCGATGCGCCTCGCGCAGCGCAGTGCCATGCCCGTACGAGGGCTGCGCATCATGTACCACCGCAACCGCGGGCACGACGTGCACAGCGGCAGGCGCCGGCCGTGACGGGTAGAGGCCTGCCCGACCATAGCCATCATGCGTGTAGACATGCGTCTGCGCATTGGCGTAACTGAACCCGATGACCAGCGCGGTGCCGACCAGGATTGGAAGCTTTTTCATGTTTTCTCCTTTGCGTGTGTAGAGGGTGGGAGCATACGACTTCTGCATTGCCGGCAGTGTTCGCGTTTCCCTACAAATGTGAGCGCTTGTAACGCTATTGGCCTGGCAATGACGCGCGAGTCGAATTCGATGACTGCCGCGTAATGGTCGGGTAATGATGGCGGCAATTTCCAAACGGGAACGCTTGCTGCCATTCCCGCCGGCCAAGACAACACAGAAAAAATTTCCTGCACGTAATGGTCGCGTAATACGAGCTGGTCGTGAATGTCGCAGCCGAGGAACATCATTGGGACGAAAGCCCAACCGAACATGGATGGCCAGCTTGAAATGGTTGGGTAATTGCATAGCAATGTGAAGTAAGGTCGCTGAAAGATGGCACGCTGCGGGCCATTCTGCAAAGGCAGATCTTGGTGCAAAAGCAATCAGAACCTAGATTCACGATAACGGCATCGCCGTTTGCACACCGCTCCCGGTCGTGTCGCGCCCTGGACCACCGCAACGGACTCCCGTCATCTAGGGCAAAGGAGAAAATCATGCGTGTCTTATTACTCATTACCGTCATGTTGGCCGGGTGCACGACCGTCGCTGAACGTACCGCGCACGCCGAGCGCGATATGGAGACCTCATTACGCGTTGAGGGGCCTGCTTGCGAAAAGCTCGGCTATCAGAAAGACTCGGATCCGTGGCGTGACTGCGTGTTACGCCTCAGTGCCGGAAGTGGACCGTGTATGCATCGACGGCTTTGAAACTCATGCCCCGCGTATGCCGGGGCGATTCACGGCGTGCGCTCTCTACACCAGCCCGACGCCTAGCGCCTGCGGATGATCCGATGCGCTGCGTTGGGGGGGCGCATCGGAGCGCCTCGATTGGGCGATACCTCAATGTTCGTCGAGTAGTCATCGCTGCACCTCCAGTCGAAAGATTTGGACAGCCTTTTTAGCACGCCGATGGCATAAGCTCGCATCCCTTCACAGTAGATGCTCGCGGCGTTAATGGGATGGACGTCCCCTCCCCGTGAAGGTACATGAGTGCCAAACTGGTGAGCATGGCAACCTCTCAAACAGGAGCATCCCTCATGAAGGTCACGACGATCGGCATCGACTTGGCGAAGAATGTGTTTGTGCGACCTGCAAGTCGTCTGAATTTCTGTTTCACAGGAGAACGTATGGCCTGACGAAACCGGTTGTTCCATCAACCGTTCCCTACCCAGACATGCGGAGCCGGTAACAGCTCGGTGTGAAGCTCTGGGGACAACGTAGCCGCCGGATAACCGGTACGCCCAGCCGCGAGGCGAAGCGGAATCTGCCAGCACGAAGGCGGAGAGGAGCAAGGGATGAGTGGGTACGACCAACATATGTGAACTTCTGATAAACGTCGTGATCTTTGACAAGCCAAACGTGCTGACAGGCTTGAACCAAAACGGTATGCGGTGAGGAGTGGTCTTTGAATACTGGGCCACCATGGACAACCAGCCGCCGGCGAAGAGGAAGGGTCCGCCCCGCTCGGAGATTCATGCGGAACAGGGTAAGCCCATCATGCTGCCGGTGACGGCAGGCGAACCGTAAGGAACGCTGTTGGCACGGTGGGTAAAGGAATGCGGAGAAAGCGAACGCCCGGCTGTAATGGCCGGGATACGGGCTGCAACATTGCCCGACACGAAAGTGGGCAGACCTCCGCAGGGTCATTCATGGCGAGAGAACTTTGACCAACCGTTATACGAGGGAAAGCAGATGACGGCGTACGATGCGAAAGTGTCGGGAGCTGGTGCGTCCTCGCACGCTGCACAGATGTGGGATCAGGCGAACTGGCCGCACATTGAGGCAGAGGTGAAACGGCTTCAGGTGCGTATCGCCAAGGTGGTCCGGGAAGGCCGATGGGGCAAGGTGAAAGCCTTGCAACGTCTGCTGACCCGCTCGCATAGCGGCAAGATGTTGGCCGTGAAGCGTGTGACGGAAAATCGCGGTAAGAGGACGCCGGGGGTGGATGGCAGGATATGGTCGTCCCCGGCGGCCAGATGGAACGGAATGGTGTCGCTACGTCATCGCGGCTATCGGGCGATGCCGCTGCGGCGGGTTTACATTCCCAAGAGTAACGGCAAGAAGCGTCCGTTAGGAATTCCTTGTATGCGGTGCCGGGCGATGCAGGCTTTATGGAAGCTCGCTCTGGAACCCGTCGCGGAGACTCTGGCGGATGCCAATTCCTACGGCTTTCGGTCCGGACGCTCGACCGCCGATGCCATCGAGCAGTGCTTCAACGTTCTGGCTAAGCGTGCCTCGCCAGAATGGGTTCTGGAGGGTGACATTCGAGGCTGTTTCGACAACTTCAGTCATTCCTGGTTCCTGGAGAACGTACCGATGGATAAGGGGGTTCTGCGAAAGTGGCTTCAGGCCGGATATATCGATGAGGGAACTCTGTTCGAGTCGCGGGCGGGTACACCCCAAGGGGGTGTTAGTACGCCGCTTACAACGTTGCATACTTTTCACTCCGTCGTCTGAATCATTCGAATTTTCGCTGTCAAAAGCCCCATGCTGTGGGTCAACCCTGAACACAACGACGATTTCATCCTTGTGGATTTCGACGCGCTTGACCAGACCCAATACGATCCTGCGCTTCGTCTCAAGATCAATCGTGTCCAGTTTTTCGGTGACGGCGCCTGCAAATTCCTCGAGCCGATTGATGACCAGAAACAGCTCGCTTTGCACCGCGCCTTGCTGCCTGGATTCAAGGATCTGCTGGTCAATCTGCTCAAGCCGACTCCTCAACTGCTGCATCTTCGGTTCGAAGTCGGACTTATCGAGGATGCCGTCCGCATAGCTGTCGATCAGCCGGGACTTTCCCTTTTCTAGCTGCAGCCGCTGCTTTTCTAGGTTGCTTGTGTCGAAGGCACTCTTCTCGTTGCGCTCCATCATATCCAGTCGACGCTCATATTCGCTCTTCAAGCGTTCTGGATGACTGAGCAATTCCACAACCTGCTGCCATACCAGCTCATCGAGCCTGTCTGTTCGTACCTGCAGATTGTCACAGATGCGGTGGCCGCCGAAACGGTAGGCATCGGTCCCAACACAGCGGTAATAGGCGTAGTCCCGCTGATGCCCCCTAGCCGCAGCCTTGCTCACCTTCTTTGCGTAATAGGCGTAATGGCACTGGCCGCATACCGTCAACCCTTGCAGCAGGCGTAGCGGTGCACTGTCGCGCCTCTGGCGCGCCAGCTTGCGGTTCTCGGCAAGCTGTTCCTGAGCCGCCTGGAACAGCGCCTCGCTGACGATGGCCGGAACTGGGATCTCGATCCAGTCCTGCGGTTCGGTGCGTGTTGTCGAGTACTGCTTTCTGGGCACGTCAGCACTGTGGCGCTGTGCACGCACGCGGACCTGCAGGTGATCGCGCGACTGCGTCTTGCCGAACGCAGCTCGCCCCATGTACGCAGGATTGCGCAATATACCCCACACCACACTACGGTCCCAGTATGGCTTGCCCGACGCCGTCACGGTACCCGACTCGGCCAGGCGGCGTACCACGTCCCCTATGCTCAGGCGGTCCATCCCCACCCACTGGAAAATCGCCCGGACCGTTGCAGCCTGGGGCAACTCGATAACGTACCGGGCCGGCGTTCCGTCGAGTTGCCGGCGAATGTAGCGGTAGCCGTAAGGCGCCCCGGACAGGACATTGACACTGCCGCGTTTTGCGCCGTGAAGCTTGCCACGACGGTGACGCTCGGCGATCTTCGCCCGTTCGTATTCTGCGATCATGCCCTGCATCTGCAATAGCAGCGACTCTTCCGGCGTCGTACCGATCGCATGATTGAGGAACACCACCTGGACACCGCAGGACGAGAACTCTTCCATCAGCAGCGCTTGGTGGGCATATTTTCGCGCCAGCCGGTCCGGTGACAGGATGTACAGCTGATCGATCGCACCGAGCGCGGCACAGTCCCTGAGTCGCTCCAATTGAGGCCTGATCAGCGTCGCACCGCTCACGCCAGCGTCAACGAAACACATGTCGTCGACGATCTGCGCGCCGTCAGCTGAAATACGCTCCTTCAGTGCAGCGATCTGGCTTTCAATGGTGCCGCGTTTGTTTTGCTGTTCGGAGGATACCCGCGCGTAGAGCGCAACCATCGCAGCTTCGCTCATCGTCTACCTCGCTTGATGGTCGCTTGCTTGGACTCTGCAGACCGCGTAGCGGACGGCTGTGCCGTCGCGCGTGCTTCGATCGGACTGATCTGCTCGTATGCCTTTTGCAACTGCTCTTGGGCATAGCGGTTCGGCTCGAAAGCCAGACGCACGCTCCACTTCTTACGTCTTCGGGTCATCGCTGCACCTGCCTGTCAACGGGAGCGACCGTCTCAAGGACAAGATCCACATTGACGTCAGCACAGCTTCTGGACCAGGGCGCCAGACACTCCCTCGAAATGCGCAGGCCCAATTTTATCCGGCAGTTTGCTCTATTGTTGGTGGCGTTATCTCGCCCGTAATCGCGAATATGGCGCTGGATGGGCTTGAAGCGGCAGTCCATGCAAGTGTGGGAACATCCAAACTTGCTCGCAGCAAGGCTCAGCTCAACGTCGTCCGTTATGCCGATGACTTTGTGGTGACTGGCGTGTCGAGAGATGTGCTGGAATCCCGGGTGCTTCCCGCGGTCAGGCAGTTTATGGCCGCCCGAGGTCTGGAACTCTCGGAAGAGAAGACCAGGATCACCAACATAGCGGAGGGTTTCGATTTCCTTGGCCAAAACGTGCGCAAGTACGGCGGCAAACTGCTGATCAAGCCAGCGAAGAAAAGTATCAAATCGCTGCTCGACAAGGTCAGGGAAGTCATCAAGGGCAACGCGAGTGTCACCCAAGAGGCGTTGATCCGTAGGCTGAACCCGATCATTCGGGGTTGGACTATGTATCATCGCCACGTCGTGGCAAAAGCGACCTTCTCAACGATCGACTCGCACATCTGGCACCTGCTCTGGAAGTGGGCAAGACGTAGGCACCCCACGAAAGGAGCCCGGTGGGTCAGGAAACGTTACTTCCGGTGTGACGGACATCGGTCCTGGGATTTTGCAACGAAGGGTTCGACCGAGGATGACACCTGCGGCCTGCAACTCTTCCGCGCAGCGACGGCCGCCATCCAGCGCCACATCAAAATCCGGGGACTGGCTAATCCGTTTGATCCGGCATGGGACATCTACCTTGCCCGCCGTCGAACCGCGAAACGTTCCGCCGGGCTGTCCGGTGCCACCCAGTGGCGCTGAAGGAATGGCTTGAGCCGGATGCGGGGCGACTTGCACGTCCGGTTCTGAGGGGGCGGCGGCGCAGTAATGCGTCGCTGCTACCCGACCAGATCCACGGTGTGAATGAGCTGGGCAAAGCGACATTGAGGAAGCAGCTCAAGCGTGCCCAGGTGGCCGAGTTCTTTGCGACTCTGCCGCCGAGTGTGATTGGGATGGAGGCGTGTGGCAGCGCGCACCACTGGGCCCGTAAGCTGCAGAGCTTCGGCCACACGGTTCGGCTGATAGCGCCGCAATTCGTCAAACCGTACGTCAAGACCAACAAGAACGATGCGGCCGATGCTGAGGCGATCTGCGAAGCGGTAGCACGACCGAACATGAGATTCGTGCCAATCAAGAATGTTGAGCAGCAGGCGGTGCTGGCACTGCACCGTGCGCGTCAGGGCTTCGTGAAAGCGCGTACCTCGCAGGCCAACCAGATCCGCGGATTGCTGGCTGAGTTTGGGTTGGTTGTTCCCCAGGGCATTGGGAACATTGCCAGGCAGGTCCCGGAGTTGATCGAGGATGCGACCAATGAGTTGCCCGGCTCGTTCCGTCTGCTCATCCAGCGGCTGCTGGAGCATCTGAAGGAACTGGACCGTCAGGTCGATGAAATTGGCGCGCAGATCGAGGCATGGCATCGGGATAGCGAGTTGAGCCGCAAGCTGGCGCAAGTTCCAGGAATCGGCCCGATTACCGCCAGTGCACTGGTGGCGAGCGTAGGCAACGCGCGGAACTTCACCAGCGGCCGCCAATTGGCGGCGTGGCTTGGCCTTGTGCCTCGACAAAACTCCAGCGGAGGCAAAAACGTCTTGCTCGGCATCAGCAAGCGAGGGGATACGTATTTGCGAACGCTGCTCATCCATGGCGCTCGTGCGGTGATCTACAGGGCCAAGCCCAAAGGTGTGACGAGCAGTTGGCTCCAAACATTGCTCTTGCGACGCAACGTCAATGTGGCTGCCGTGGCGCTGGCGAACAAGAATGCACGAATCATCTGGGCGCTGCTGACACAGAACCGGGACTTCTGTCCTGATTATGCTCCTACCGCAGCGCGGCAGCCTGCGCAGGCCTGAACTCAACGATACAAACGCACGCAAGAGAAATCTCCAGACCACCGATTGCTCAGGCGATCAAACAGTGATGGCAAGACGGTCAGACCGTGGTTGGCAGAAGCCTGATATGCAACACGAGCACAAGGCTCGCAGCGTTGATAAGGCGCCGACCAGCGGATTCCATCAGGGACGGCAGGCATGAGCCTGACATCAAGTCCGGATACATGACTGCAATCTCGACCTGCTATCCATTGCTGAATGCATCGTTTGACAAACCGGGGGCGTCCATACATGTTGCATAAATCCGGGTGTCTGGCGGCGGCCTGACGTTTACGCGCAACGGTCGAGGCGGTGCCCCTGTTAACTCTGCGGGGAACTGCGTAGATTCTCGATTTTTGCCCGAGAAGATGCGCAAGGACGAACAACACGCGTGAGCCCAAGGGGGTCTATCGCGTCAGGAACTGGGCAAAGTACAACGCGGGCTTGATCGCGAGAGGCGACGTGACGATGTGGATCGACGAAAGCGTACTGCAAGCGTCGCCCGAGGCGAGGTCGCCAAAGCGTGGTCGACCGCGTGCCTACTCGGACGCGGCGATTCAGATGCTGCTCGGACTCAAGCAGGTTTTTCGCCTGCCGCTGCGTGCACTTCAGGGCTTTGCCCACAGCGTTCGGAGGCTCGCCTTCGCCGACTTGCCAGTGCCGAATTACACAACACTGAGTCGCCGCGCGCAGGAATTGGAGGTGGTGCTGCCCGCGCAGCGCGCCGGTGAGTCGCTGCATCTGGTCATCGACAGCACGGGCCTGAAGGTATTCGGCGAGGGCGAGTGGAAGGTACGCAAGCACGGCTATTCGAAGCGGCGCACCTGGCGCAAGGTGCATCTGGCGATGGAAGCGAAGACCGGCCAGATATGCGCGGCTCTGATGACGCATCAGGACGTTGGCGATGCCGACGTGTTGCCAGAACTGCTCGATCAGATCCCCACCGACACGCCGATCGACACCATCGGCGGCGACGGCGCGTATGAGACGAAGCAATGCCACGCGGCGATTGCCGCGCGAGGTGCGCAACCGTCGATTCCGCCGCGTGAGGGGGCGATGCCCTGGCCGGAGAGCACGTCCGGCGCGACATGGCGCAACGAGGCCATTGACGCAATTGCACAAAGTAGCAGGCGCGAATGGAAGAAGTCCAGCGGCTATCACTGGCGCTCGCTCGTCGAGACCTTGATGTACCGCCTCAAGACGCTCACAGGCAATTGTCTGTGGGCACGCAAGGTCGGCTCCTAGGCGACCGAGGTGGCGATCCGCGTGGGCGTGCTCAATCGCATGACGGCGCTCGCCCGCCCTCATTCCGTCCGTATCGCATGAATTCAAGATCACCGCGGGACCTTTGTCTTCAAACTCGATTTATGCAACAAGGCCGATGCTCGCGCTTGGAACGCAGGCGTTCGACTCGAAGCGAGGGCTTCTGTCGGCTGGCGCGGCTGCGGCTTATGGAGATGTACTGCGGTTGCGCTCGCCGCGCTCCCCGAAGACATCCGTGGCTTCGGCCGTGTCAAGGAAGCCGTGATTTGCAAGGCGCTATCGCGTTGGGCAGCTCTGATGGTCCAGCTACCGAGAGGACGTCGAGGCAGCGGCATGACACATAGAACTCTGGCGCTGATTCCTGTTTCCATGCGGGCGTTTTGCCGCTGGTAGGGCTTCCGTTGGGTCACCGCACTACCTATCCTCAATCTATCCTGATGAGTAGGGTCGCTTATCGGTCAGTCAGAAGGATCAGCGTTAATGGAGGTCATGAGGCTAAATGCGCACTTTGGCCTCTGCTCTAGCAGTCACCCAGGAGGGGATATGAAATGGCT
>NZ_JFJV02000066.1:0-13450 GCF_000611145.1 Cupriavidus sp. SK-3
ACAGTACAGACGGTGCTGGCGACCCGCTTACGTCGGAGTTGAGGTGAAGCGTGATTCAAAACATCAGGTCGTGACGGGGTTCGCTTCGGTTGGCGGGCTCATCGCAGTCGTGATACGCGATGAAGGTATTTGAGAGTGGATGAGGAAGGCAATCGGGTGCTTTTTGACCGCACAAGAAGCCCGCTGATCGGCCCTATGCACCCCGTAATACGTTCATCCGCTTGATGTTCCACGCGAGCGCCACCAGCGACCATTCCGCCGCGACGTTGGACAGCCCGCGCAGCGAGAACTGCCGGAATCCCATCACCCGCTTGATGATGCCGAATACCGGTTCGACCGTGCTTTTGCGCAGCCCGTACAATGCTCGCCCCGCCTTCGTTTTGTGTCGGTGTGTCATCCTGACGATCGGATCGGTACTCTCAGGCGGCGCCGGATCGTCGGCGAAGCGTTCCATCAGGGGCAGATGATGGGCGTCGCGCTGGATCGCAATCAGCGGGGTGAGGTCCGCCGCCTCGCAGGTGACGACGTTGGCCGCACTGAAGTAGCCCGCATCCGCCAGCAACACCTCAGGCTGGCCCAATGGCTCGGGCAGCGCCCCCAGCACGTCGATCATCGGTGCGACCTGGCGCTTGTCGTTGCTTTGCTGGGTCACTGTGGTGCCCATGATCAACATCGTCTCGACATCCACCGCCGCCTGCGCGTTGTAGCCTTGCTCGAAGCCGCCGCTGGACACCGGCATGATGCGCGACTCTTCGTCCGTCAGGTTGATCTGGTCGCGTTCCTTGGCACCGCCTTGCGGCGGCTCCGGGTCCTTGCCCCGCGGCTTCTTGCCGTTTTTGCGCTGCGCCTCGCGACGCGCCACCTTGGCTTCATACTCCTGCTGCTCTTGCTCGAACCGTTCCTGCGCCCGCGCCTCGATCTTCGCCTTCGCTTCGGCCAACGCCTTCAGTCGCGCTTCGCGCCGTGCGATCTCCGCCGGTACATCCATCCCATCCGGAAGACTCTCTCGATCGGCGTTCTCGGCCATCGCCATCAACTGCTGTACTTCTTCATGCAACTGCGCTTCGATCCGGCCGATGTGCCCGTGCGACAGCGCGCGGTGCTTGCTCGCATTCGCCTTCACCTTGGTGCCATCCAGCGCAATCCGGCCCAGCTTGACCAGCTTCATCTCCTTCGCGATCAGCAGAACCTGCACGAACAGCTTCTCTAACTGGCTCGCAAACCGCTTGCGAAAGGTCGCCAGCGTGTCATGGTCCGGATGCGTGTTCGCCGCAATGTAGCGGAACGCCACCGAGTCATAGGTCGCTCTCTCAATCTTGCGGCTCGAAGACACTCCGGTCGCATACCCGTACACCAGCAAGCCCAGCAGCACCTCGGGGTGATGCGCTGCCATGCCGCGACCCGCGTATGCCCCACTCAGCTCCGACAGGTCCATCTGCTCGATGACTTCAACTACGAACCGCGCCAGATGACCTTCCGGCAACCAGTCCTCCACTGACGGTGGCAACAGATAGTCGGTCTGACGATCAACGGGCACGGAACGACTCATCTATGGGCTCACTCAGCGAACTGTGAATTTATCAACGCACAGCCCGTCCCGCCGGACGACTGGAGATCCCGAAAATCCGACAAACTCCTAGCCGCCCCTGAACGTGAACGCGGACTGCGCGAAGGAGATTTTTGAATTCTGCCCTGTGCAGCGCCTAGCATGACAGATTCGTAACGCGAGCATCATGCTTGCGTGAGTCATGACCAGCTAGAGTTGTTTACAAGGCTGAAGAAGCCGAGTGTAGAGTTGGAGGAGGAAATCATGACGATCCAACGTTGCGCTCTCATTGCCGCCACAGTTGCCGTTGCCGGCGCGCTTTCCGCCGCGCCCGCCATGGCTAAGGCTGGCAAGTTTGAGCCGCCGTACACCGACGGCGCGAAGGCGGGCAAGTTCGACCCGTACACCGATGGCGCGAGGGCGGGCAAGTTCGACCCGTACACCGATGGCGCGAACGCCGGAAGATATATGTCGTCTTCCGATGGGGCCCCGCTGTAACCGGGGTAGTTTCTCGTGGGGCCGCCCCTTCCGACGACCTCATTTGCTCCGGCTGGATGGCGAAAATCGCCTATCCGAAGCGGGCGGGCGTGCCGATTGTTCATTGTTCCAGGATGCCAACTGCCGCCGACTGGCCATCGTGCAAGCGTTAAGCTGTCCCGCCGAGGCAGCGGGCCCTGCGGAACAAGGCTTGTTACCCGCTGCCGGCCGCCACGGCACGCTGACAAGCGTCGGCACAGCCGTTCCATTCAAAGCTGTGGATTCGTTATTGATAAATGGATAAGAACGCCCGGCGCCCGGTCAGGCGCAATTCGCCACAACGGCGACCACCGGGCATAGTGCTCCGAAGGGCAAAGACTGCCGCCGTGCAGCCTGATTATATATTGCGGCGCCATCAAGATTGCGTGGCGCCGTTGCCGATTCGACTAGACTAAAGCGTAGCGCCCGTAGGGCGGCGAGCGCTGCGAGTTGTACTTCCAGCAAGTTGCGCGCCCGCCAATCCTTCGCTGCTGCTGGCCGACTGCGCACAAGTCGGCGACGTTGCAAGGCGGCGTTCGCCTGAAGCGACGCTATCAGGATGTCAAGGCGGGAGAGGTTAATGATGGCTAGATGATTGTTGGGCATGATGCATGAAGGCGAGGTCCGATAACAATGGCACGCCGGCTGACGGTCAAACTGGCGGCGACGCCGCCGCAAGTTCGCCGCATTCCGCTACCGAATGAGGCGATCCCAGCTACCATAGTGCTCCCAGCTGCGCCAGCCGCGCGGCAGGCTCAATCCGATCAACGCAAGCCCTGCGGCGCCCCCAAATGCCGCCGCCGCGGAATTTCCGCCGCTGAGCACCTACGGTGCGACGATCAGCCAACCGCCAAAGCCGACATTGATTCAGCGCAGCAGCCTTGCGACCTCTGCGAGCGTGGACACAACGACAACAATTACGAGCGCACCGATCAAATGATCGATGTCCGCTAACGGCGGAATGGTGCCAAACAATAGGCGCGTGAATATCAGCGCGATGCCACCCATGCGAACCGACTTCCCACTGGTGGAGCTTATGCGCATTGTCAAAGCTCGGACTGAACACAAGTTCCACCTTCACCTCGCCAACGATCGCATCAATGCGCCACAACAGCCGATGGCACTCGGGTGAGTCATGGTCCAGCCGACTGCGTGCGAGCCGATCGCCATGCATGAAGTCGGTCAGGCGAATGATCCCGCCGCTGGCTTCGAACAAGGTTTCCAGTACGCCCCCTGGTACCCGGTAATAGCGCGAACTGATCGCACGACCCGTCGGCCGGACTTGATAGTAGCCACCACGGTTAGCATCGAGCAACCTGCAAAATGCGGCGCCGTCGTCAAAGTGACGCATACAGCACCATTCGATGGATCCCGACGTGCTCACCAACGCCACGCTATGCGTGTTGCCGATGACGGCATAGTCGGCAATGGGCGGATACCTGGGGTTGCGGAACACTCCCTCTCCTTGACTCTCGCCACGCTGGCAACACGCGTTCCTGACGTCGGGACCATGGCTTACATCGGCGCCTGCACCGCTGAGGGCCTCTGGCGCTAGCGCGGGAAAGAACTACAACGCGCTATGCCTGCCGTTACACGGCTCAAGTTCGCGGCGTGCCATGGCTTCACCGCCGAGCCACGCGTTGCCGTCGAAGATCGAGCCGCTTGGGCTACCTGGATCTACGCCATGGCGCGACAGACCTGCGCGCACTCCTGACATGCACGTGCGCACTCCTGGCAATGCTGCGCCTCGTCCTTGGCGCACTCCGTCCCATACTCTTCACAGACCTTCGCGCACAGCGCGCATATCGCGCGCGCGTACTGGCTGTCGCGCGCCATCATCGCCGCGGCATAAGCACATGTCTCGGCAGTCGAGTGCGATGCAGCGTTTCATGGCCTCAACCTCTGGGTCACGCAGACAAGACGCCGCACAGTGATGTACAGGCGACTGTGCAGGCGTGACAGGCTTCAATACAAGATAGATAGTTGATGGGGCATGGCAAAGCTCCTAAAGAAATTCGACCAGCGTGCGAGACGCCGCCAAATTGAAAGCAATTCGCGCGCCACAGGATGCAGACGACAGCATGGGTGCGACTACCTTACGGGAGCATTACGCGACGATGACGCAACCGGTGATAGCACATGTTTTGGCCATGCTGATGACGTAAAAGGAGCTTTTGCTTCGACTTGGCGCGCACTATGCTAAGTGGACGTTTCACCATTGCGCGAGGAGACAACGTGTTCGAACGCCTTAGCGATGGCATGCTTCGCCCCGTCTCACTGAGCCGCCGCCGACTGCTGGGAAGTCTGATCGCCGGAGGCGGCTTGGCGAGCCTGGGCGCGTATCCACGCGCCGTTTGGGCCTTGAAGAACCAAGACCATCCGGTCGTGCTGACAGGGACCACGTTTGACCTGGCCATTGGCGAGACGCCCATGTCGTTTACCGGCCGTATCCGGCCGACCACCAGTGTGAACGGCTCCATCCCCGCGCCGATTCTGCATTGGAAGCAAGGCACCGAGGTCACGCTGCGCGTGACCAACTTGCTTGATACCCAAACATCGATTCACTGGCACGGCATCTTGCTGCCGTTTCAGATGGACGGCGTGCCCGGCATCTCCTTTCCCGGCATCGGGCCGGGCGAGACGTTCGTGTATCGCTTTCAAGTGCGTCAAGCCGGCACCTATTGGTACCACGCGCATACCCGTTTTCAGGAGCAAACCGGCTTGTACGGACCGCTGGTCATCGAGCCAATGCATCCAGACCCGATCAAGGTCGATCGCGACTATGTCGTGATGCTCAGCGAATGGACGGATGAAAACCCGGAAATGGTGTTCGCGAAGCTGAAGAAGATGAGCGACGTCTATAACTTTCAGATGCCGACGGTAGGCGACTTTGCCCGAGATGTGTCTGAAATGGGGCTGTCCGAGGCATTGGCCAAGCGCGCGATGTGGAACCAGATGCGGATGAATCCGACCGATTTGGCCGATGTTTCGGGAGCCACCTTTACCTACCTGATCAACGGCACGCCCGCGGATAAAAATTGGACAGCGATTGCAAAAGCCGGGGAGCGCGTGCGGCTGCGCTTTATCAACGGCTCGGCGACCAGCAACTTTGACATCCGAATTCCCGGCATGAAGATGACGGTGGTATCGGCTGATGGACAGGACGTCGAACCGGTACGGGTGGATGAAATCCGCATTGCCGTCGCCGAGACTTACGACGTAGTGGTGCAGATGCCGGACGACAAGGCGTACACCATCTTTGCTCAGTCGATCGATCGCAGTGGCTACGCCAGGGCGACACTCGCACCGGAAGTCGGGATGCAAGCGGAAGTGCCCAAGCTCGATCCGAAGACCTGGCTCACCATGGCCGATATGGGCATGGGCGACATGGCGGACATGGACATGGGCAGCATGGAAATGGGGGCCATGAAGATGGATCAGAAACCATCCATGACCATGGACCGCATGGGGATGGAGTCCATGGGTGGCGCACCCACGATGCAACCGATGACGCCCGAGGCGGGTACGGGCGCCATGGGGGGGCATGATATGTCGACCATGTCCGGGCCAGCGAAGGACGCCCATGCAGGAATGGCCGGCATGGACCACGGCAAGTCCGACGCGAAGCCGGGGATGCAGAAAACCGGTGGCGAGATGGGGCACGACATGGGCAAGATGGGCAATATGCCTGGCACGGGGCCACAGGTCGACATGCGCTCGATGAACCCTTCCCGCTCGCTGTCGGATCCGGGGCCAAGACTGCGCAACAACGGCAGGCGAGTGTTGACCTACGCGGACCTTAAAACGCTCGGCCCGGTGATCGACAAGCGCCCGCCCAGCCGGGAGCTGGAACTGCACTTGACCGGCAATATGCGCCGTTTCATCTGGGGCCTCGATGGCAAGAAGTTTTCCCAAGCCGAACCGATCCGGCTCTACTACGGGGAGCGCCTGCGCATCACGCTGATCAACGACACCATGATGAACCACCCGATGCACCTGCACGGGATGTTCAGCGAGCTGGAGAATCACGAAGGCCAGGCGCTGGTCAGAAAGCACACGATCAACGTCCAGCCGTCCAAACAGGTCAGCTTCCTGGTGACGGCCGATGCGCCGGGGCAATGGGCCTTTCATTGTCACTTGCTTTACCACATGGAAGCCGGCATGTTCCGCAAGGTCGTGGTCGCATGAGCGGGTCGAACTTCGCCAATGCCAGGAAGATTGACGTGTCCAACCACCGTCGCATCCTTCTCGCAAGTCTGGCCCTCTTGGCCAGCGCGCAGTGCCATAGCGTGGCGGCGCAGACGATGGCGCCGATGCCAAGTATGACACACGATACACCGATGCCAGGTATGGCGCACGATGCCCCGATGCCACCAAAGACCGCAGCTCCAGCCGGGAAGGCAGCGCCAAGCCATCCCGCAGTCAGTCCGACAGAATCTGCCCCAGCGCCCGGCGGCGCGAATGCGATCATCCAGGTGAAGGAGGCCCCAGTGCCGATGGCAGATCCGAACCGAGGCATTTCCATGCCTGGGGATACGATGGGCGATAATGACATCTTCTATCAAGTGCTGTTCGATCGCCTCGAGTACGTCAAGGCACCTGGCGGCTCTGGACTCGCCTGGGACATGCTCGCCTGGGTGGGTCGGGATCTAAACCGGTTATGGGTCAAATCGGAAGGCACGCGTCTGTACGGGAACACGGAGGAAGCCAGAGCTGAGGCACTGTGGGGACACGCCTTTGCGCCGTTCTGGGATTGGCAACTGGGCGTGCGTCAGGATTTCGGCAATGGGCCGCCGCGGACCTGGGGCGCCTTTGGCGTGCAAGGCCTGGCGCCGTATTGGTTTGATATCGAAGCCACGGCTTATCTGGGGTCGTCGGGACGCGCTGCCGCCCGAGTGCGGGCGACCTACGATATTCGCTTCACCCAACGTCTGCTGTTGACACCGGAATTCGAGGCGAACGCCTATAGCAAGGCCGATGAGGCGCGAGGCATTGGCAGCGGCGTGTCCGAGCTCAAGCTTGGCTTGCGACTGCGATACGAGATCCGTCGCCAGTTCGCCCCCTACCTCGGCGTGGTGTGGGGCAAGAAGCTGGGTAATACCGCGGATTTTGCGCGTGCTGCCGGGGAGCGGACCACCGACAAGCAAATCGTTGCCGGCGTGCGAATCTGGTTCTGAACCCATTTGAGGCGCCGGCGAGGTGCAGGCCCGCTGCTGGTTAACCGCCAGCTTGCCGTGCGATTACATTTCGTATCGCGCCTGCCAAGGCCGCGCGCGGGAAAATAGAATGGTCACTATGACGCACGTGGAAGCAGTCATATTGGGGGGCGCCCGCTTGATGGGGCGTTAGCCTGCGTCCTCTCTGCGTGCCATGCTGGCGCAGCGTGGCACAAGTCGCCGGCCAACTCAGGAACGATCCATGAAAGTCGGAAAGCTGCTGGTCCTGCTCGGTGGCGCGGCAATGGGCATCGCGCCCGGTGCGATTGGCGCCATTCAGCTCGGCTGGGAGCCCAGGCAAGAGCTCAGCAGTAACTGGTGGCTGCAGTGCGGTGGCGGGCGGGCTCCTGCCCCGCCCGCGATGTGGCCTGCCGTGGACCATGAATGGGAAAGCGGGTCGCTGGACTGTACAGCGCAGCGGGACAAGGAAACCCTGCGGTATGCGCTTGCCGTGAACCCCCGGCACCGCTTATTCAAGCACGGCAACGGCGCCGCGGCG
Source organism: Cupriavidus sp. SK-3 (assembly GCF_000611145.1). Taxonomy (NCBI): domain Bacteria; kingdom Pseudomonadati; phylum Pseudomonadota; class Betaproteobacteria; order Burkholderiales; family Burkholderiaceae; genus Cupriavidus; species Cupriavidus sp. SK-3. The sequence goes on from NZ_JFJV02000066.1 coordinate 7,778, forward strand.
CCATCGAATACTGCCAAATCTAAGCCGTCGCGAGAGGCGAAGCGGCAAAACCGTGACTGCGGCCAGCCCCGACCGGCGCTACCGCAGTAGTCTAGACGTCCCCCCTTTTCGGTACGCGCTTTCCGCGTGTGCCAACGCAGTCTCAACCTGTGCCAACGAGCCAAAGGAGATCTTGAAGATGAAAAGCAAACTTGTCGTTGCAAGCCTGATTGCCGCGGTATCGCTTACCGCCATCGCGACCGATTTGAGCACGGTCGTGAAAACCTATGAGCTCAAAGACGGATCAAAAGTCCACGTTTTCAAAGACGGCAAGATGGGCATGGAGAACCAGTACGGCAAGGCCGTCAGCATGCCAGAAGGCAAGGTCATGGAGACCAAAGACGGAAGCAAGATCCTGATGAAGGGCAATGAGGTGTTCCGTCTGGACGACGCCCTCATCAAAGGTCACCGCGAAGGCGGCTAAGCGGGCGACCTGACACGGGCCGGAGCAAGCGGGCGACCTGACACGGGCCGGAGCAAGCGGGCGCCCATGCAGTGCCCGCTTGCTGAGGGTCCGCCTGGCGCGTTGCCAAGCTCAGCGTCACCCAGGCCGCCCGAGCAATGAACGGGCGCTGCATTATTTCTCAGCGTACACGGACACGCTGAGCGACCGAGAGGCCTGCAGTGTCAGGGCATGACGACCATGGCCAGGGATGCGCAGCGATACCGGGCGCGTACCGGGCATGGCGTGTCCGGCGTCATCCTGGGAAATCACTATGGTGACCTCGGCTGGCTCATTGCGGGGATTGTCCAGAACCAGCACACACCCCTCCCCCGCGCCAAGCGTTCGGCGCCAGGTCGCGTCGGCCCGCGCCCCGACGTCGATTAACCACTCCGTAGGACGCGGCTCGGCCAGGCCACCGGGCACGAAAGCGGCAGGGCCCCGATCGAGATCCAACATGGGGGCGTGCGCCAACGCAGAAGCACTAAGACCAACAAGCAACGCCGATAAGCTGGTTCGGATCAGATTCAATCGAAGTCTCCCTAAAAAAGACGTGGACGCAGGCTGTCTTCGTAGGATCTGACGGCCAGCATCATGACGCAGCATGCTGCCTGGCACCTGAAAGAATTGGGCGCTCCTGTTGGCCCAAGGCGGCAACGCCTGTGATTCTAGGGCGGCCGGCCTGTCGCAGAGATTACGAGAGCATGACAAGGCATCATCCCGCCATCGCGCACTCCCCTATCGTCTACTTCCCATTGGCCCAGCACGAGCGCGCATCCCTGCTAGCTCCGTGAGAAGGAGGGGGACCGCTGCGCGCTGCACAAGTTGCATCCGCGCCAACAATGTAACCGGCTTGCAATGTCGCAGTAAGCTTGGCCTCACTAGACTTCAGTGCCTATCGAATACCAATAACGTGGCGAACTGGAGACGCTATGAAAAGAAGAAGGATGACCGCCGCTGGCATGCTGCTGGGGTCGCTGTCATTGGGGGTTTATGCGCAGACGAGTGTCACGCTATACGGCGTCGCCGATGTCGGCATCGAATATTTATCGAATGTGCCCTCGTCGAGCGGCGGCACCAACCAGGTGCGCATGTCGGCCGGCAATATGTCGACCTCGCGTTGGGGCTTGCGGGGCACGGAAGATCTCGGCGGTGGCCTCAAAGCGGTGTTCGAACTCGAGAGCGGTTTCGCCCTTGATACCGCGCAGTCGAGTAGCGCCGGCCGGTTGTTTGACCGGGGCGCACTGGTCGGGCTGTCCAGCCCATATGGTCAGCTAACCCTTGGTCGCCAGACCACGGTGCTATACGACACCGCCATTCAGTTTGATCCGATGGGTTTCGCGCCGCGATACTCGCTCTACAAGAGCGACGATACCATTGCCGGTCGCGCAGACAATTCCGTCAAGTACAAGGGTACGTTTGGCGGCGTGACCGCCATGGCACTGTACAGCTTCGGCCGCACTGGCGGCGGCGAAGTCCCCGGCGAGCCGAAGGTGGACCGGGAGATGAGTGCGGGTCTGGTGTATTCGACTGGACCGCTTTCCGTGGGCGCCCTGTACGACGAGTACCAGGGGCCGACCGTTGCATCGCAGGGGCAAAAGGACCGGCGCGCGTTGGTGGGTATCAGCTATGGGATCGGACCAGCAAAGCTGTACGCCGGCTATCGTTGGCTCAACGGTAATATCTCGAGCGCGGCGTCCGCGACGCGCTCCAATCTGTATTGGGCAGGCCTGCGCTATCAGCTGACCTCGGCGCTATCGCTCACCGGCGCAGCGTACTATACCGATGTGCGGGGTTCCAGCGCCGATCCGCTGATGTTCGTGGCCTCGACCGATTACGCGTTTTCCAAACGCACCGACATGTACTTCAATGTCGGCTATGTCCGTAACAAAGGTGGCTCACAGCTGGGCTTGAACGGCTTTAACACCAGCAGTGGCGCGCCGGTCAATGTCGTGCCGGGCGACAACCAGACCGGCGTCGTGCTGGGTCTGCGGCATAAGTTCTGAGCGAAGCCGCCAGAATACTTATTGATCCGGCATACAACCATTGCACGTTTTCGAGAGAGTTAGTCAGATGATGCGTGACAAAATCGACTCGAGAACGCTGTCGGTCGAAGCGTTGAACGAACGGCGACGGCAAGCGGTAAAGATGCGGCTACAAGGCGTGAGCGTGAACGAGACGGCGGCGCAGTGCGAGCTGACGCGCACGACGGTGAGTGCGGCCTTCAAGGCGTACGAAGCCGGTGGCTGGAAGGCGGTGGACAATGCGCGGCGGGGGCGACCCAGCGGCATTGGGCGCACGTTGACGGCCGAGCAGGAGCGTGAAGTGCTGCGCCCGATTCGTGACCGTACGCCCGATCAGATGAAGATGGGGTACCCGCTGTGGCAGCGCCAGGCGGTGGCGAAACCGATCCGCGATCGCTACGGCATCGAACTCGCTGCGCGCACCCTAGGCCTGTACCACGAGCGCTGGGGCTTCACGCCGCAGAGGCCGATCAAGAAGGCTTACGAGCAGTCGCCAGCGGCAGTGAAGAAGTGGCTCGATGAGGAATATCCGGTCATTGTAGCGAGCGCCAAGGCAGAAGGCGCCGAGATCCACTGGGGCGATAAGTCCGGCTTGCGCAGCAACGACGTACGCGGGCGCGCCCATGCTCCGCACGGCCAGACTCCGGTGGTACGGGTGAACAACGAGCGCCATGGCCTGTCGGTCATCTCCAGCGTTACCAACCAGGGCACGATGCGCTGGAAGGTATTCGACGGCGCGCTCAATTCCGATATCCTGATCAATTTCGTGAAACGGCTGGTCAAGGGCACCAAGCGCAAGGTCTACCTGATCCTGGACAATCTGCGCGTGCATCACAGCAAGCCGGTAAAGGCGTGGTTGGCCGAGCACAAGCACGAAATCGAAGTCTTCGTAACCGCTAATTCCAGCACACCTTGTTGAGTCGAGCCGTTACCCCGTAACGTACGCACTACGGAACGTTACCGGGTAACCAGGACGAAGGAGTGCAGGATGGCGCAGACGACAGCCCAGCGGCAGGCGGCCTTTCGGGCAAGGCGCGCGACAGCGGGCAAGGACGGCAACGGAGAACGTCGGCTGGACCTGTGGGTAAGTAGCGAAGTGGATCTCGCACTCGCGCGCCTGGCACGCCGTTACGCGGTAACGAAGCGTCAGATGCTGGAGCGGCTGATAGTTCGTGCCGACGACGCAATCGTGCGCCGGCTCGATCCGGATTCAGAGCAATGGGACCTCTATTTCGAGGCGAGCCGGTAATGCTCGCCCGTTACCGCGTAACGGGCGAGTGCGCCATATGGCCGATCAGCGCCCTGGTTGCGGCCGGTCGTTGTTCAGGCGGCAGGCGCAGCGGCGCTTTGGCGTTTCGCGAAGGTGAACGGCAGCAGGTCGGTGACGTCCGCATCCGGGGCGCGCTGCGGCAATTCGGTCAGCACGTGCAGCAGGTAGACATACGGCTCCACGCCGCAAGCCCGACACGTGAGCATCAGGCTATAGACCATCGCGCTGGCCTTCGCGCCGGCGACCGTGTCGCTGAACATCCACGACTTCCTCCCCGTACAGAATGGCCTGATGTCGCGCTCGATGACGTTGTTGTCCACGGGCGCTTGCCCGTCGGTGACGTAGCGGCTCAGGTACGCCCACTGGTTTCGCGTGTAGGCAATCGCCTTGCCCAGCAGGCTCTCGGGCAGCACCTGCGGCGCCTGCTCGTCCAGCCATGCCTTGAACGCTTGGAGCAACGGCACGCTGTGCTGCTGACGCAGCCGGTACGTGTAGTCGATGCGCGTTTCACCTTCGGGTAGGTCTGCCTTGGCCAGCGTTTCGACCTGATACAGAGCCTTGAAGTACTCGAGCGCCTGCTGCGCGCGGCCACCGGGTTTCTTTTGACCCTTGAGCGCGTCGACGTACATCCGCCTGGCGTGAGCAAGACAGCCGAAGTGCGTGACGCCTTTGATCGTGCGCCACGCGCTGTAACCATCAGTCATCAGCATGCCCTCATAGCCGGCGAGAAACGCCTGCGGATATTTCTGAGCGCGCCCCGGCTGGTAGTCGAACAGTACGACCGGTTGTTCGCTGTCCTCGGCGCTGCGATAGACCCACATGTACGATTTGCTCTGCGCGGTCTTGCCTTCTTCCTTCAGGACCTGCACCGTCGTCTCGTCGCCGTGGATGAACGGCTGCGACAGCAGCGTGCGGCGCAGCGCCTCGTATAGCCGGCTGTAGTGCAGTTGCGCGGGCCGGATGATCCAATTGGCCAGTGTGCCGCGGCCAACTTCAATGCCGGCGCGACTCAGTGCGTCTTCCATCCGGTACAGCGGCGTGCCGTCCACGTACTTTCCGGTGGTCACCGTCGCAAGCATTGCCGCGCTTGCATTGCTGCCCGGCAGCGGTTGGATCGGCATCGGTGCGGTCAGCACCGGCGTGCGTTCGGCGTTGCGCTCGCAGTGCCGACACGCATACTTGAAGCGGACGTGCTGCAGCACCGAGACCTTCACCTCGATGTGCAACTGCTCGCTGATCTCCTCGCCCATGCGGTGCATCGCGCCCTGGCAGCAGGAGCAGATCTTCTGGTCCTCGGACAGGTCGTATTCGATGCGCTGGCGCGGCAGCTCCGCCGGCAGCGGCTTGCGGCCACGTTTGCGGCCTGTGGGCTTGTCAGGCTCTGGCAGCCCCGTGTCCGGCAGCGCGAGCGCGTCGTCCTCATCGTCGTCGGTCGGCGCCGCGGTAGCCATCTGCTCAGCTTCATCGAACACGCGGTCCTTGAGCTTCTCGCTGCTTGGTGCGAAGCGTTTGGACTGCGCCAGGCGGAACTGTTCCTCAAGGAGCTTGATGCGCTCGGTCAGCTCGGCGATGTGCTGGGCGTTCGTCGTAGCCCGCGCTTCGAGTTCGCGGATATAGGCCTGGGCTGCCGGCGGCAACCGGGAGAAGTCGTGTTCGTTCATGCTGAACAACGATAGTGTAGCCGCCGCGCAATTGGGTATACGTCACACCAAACGACAATCAAGCCGTGTGCTGATACTTGCGCGACGGGTGCCGCTGCACGGCGTCCACGTCGATACCGTCCAGCAGCCAGTGCAACTGCTCGGTCGTCAGCCCGATCACCGCCTGCTGCCGGCGTGGCCACACGAAGCGGTCTTCCTCGAGGCGCTTGTAACTCACCTCGGAATGCAGACCTTCCC